>DATHCF010000315.1:0-5181 GCA_035319705.1 Acidimicrobiales bacterium
GTGAGCCACGCCTGGAGCCGCACCACCTGGGGTTCCTCCAGTGCCGCCATCCCGAGCCGCTTTCTGTCGGAGCTGCCGGAGCAGTTGGTGGAGGACGCGGCGGGCTCCTCCTCCGTGCTGGACCCGCGCCGTGACATCCCCCTCTGGGGCCGTCGAGGACGGCGACGCGCTCCCGGTTCCGTCGGAGACGGCGGCGACGGCGACGACCGCGTCGAAATCGGCTTCGAGGCGGACGACGCCGACGACTGGCACGACCCCGATCCCTGGCGGCACGAAGAGCGACACGAAGAAGCAGCGTTCCCCGCTGCGGTCCCCGCCGCCCGGCAACGACGTGCGCCCGTACGCCGGGCTCCGGGCACGGGCCGGCTCCCCAAGATGGCCGAAGAGAAGTTCGGCAGGATCGAGCGATGACGGGGCGGAAGCCGGGCGACTGGGACGCCTCCACCTACGACAAGATCTCCGATCCCATGACGCGGTGGGGCACCGGCGTGCTCGGCCGGCTGCAGCTCGGCGGCGACGAGACCGTGCTGGACGCCGGCTGTGGAAGCGGGCGGGTGACCGAGCAGCTGCTCGAGCGCCTCCCACGTGGGCATGTCATCGGGCTCGACGCCGCCCCGTCGATGCTGGAGGAGGCCCGGCGACGCCTGGCGCGCTTCGGTGCACGGCTGAGCCTGCTGGAGGCCGACCTGCTCGATCTCGGGCCGGACACCTTGGGGGGCTGGGCGCCGGTCGACGCCGTGCTGTCGACGGCCACCTTCCACTGGGTGCTCGACCACGACCGGCTCTTTGCCAACCTGGCCTCGGTCATGCGGCCGGGTGCGGCGCTCGAGGCGCAGTGTGGCGCCCACGGGAACATCGAGCGCCTGTTGGCGGCGGTGCGGAAGGTGGGCGGGGAGCGCAAGGGGACCTGGATGTACGCCACACCGGAGGACACCCGCCGCCGCCTCGACCAGTCCGGCTTCACCGACATCGAGGTGTGGACGCATCCCGAGCCCACCCCCATCGACCCGGGCGAGCCCCTCGAGACCTACCTGGCCACCGTGTGCCTGCGGGCGCACGTGGCCGACATGGACGACGAGGAGCGTCACGACTTCCTGTCGAAGGTGGCCGCCGCCATGGACGAGCCCGTCATCGACTACGTCCGGCTCAACATCTCGGCGCGCCGCCGCTGACCGGTCTGGCGATCCCGCCCGGAGGCGTCATGTCCGGCACCTAGGCTGCTTGCCTAAGCTGTTTTCTTGATGATCCGTCCCTATCGGGTGGTGGTGGCCAAGCCGGGCCTCGACGGTCACGACCGGGGGGCCAAGGTGATCGCCCGGGCGCTGCGCGATGCCGGCTTCGAGGTCATCTACACCGGCCTGCACCAGACACCCGAGCAGGTGGTCCAGGCGGCGGTGCAGGAGGACGCCGACGCCGTAGGGCTGTCGCTGCTGTCGGGGGCGCACCTCACCCTGGTGCCCAAGGTGGTCGACGGCCTGCGGGCCGAAGGCCTCGACGACGTGCTCGTGGTGGTGGGGGGCATCATCCCCGAGGCGGACATCCCGCCGCTGCGGGAAGCCGGCGTCGACTTGGTCTTCACCCCGGGGGCGCCGCTGCAGGCCATCGTCGAGCAGCTGGCCGAAGCCCTCGACCGACGGGAGGAGGCGGCCCGCCAGAGCTGATTGTCGCAGGTGGGCGCCGGTGAGCCAGGCTGTCGGTCGATGGACCTCTACGAATACCAGGGTAAGCAGTACTTCTCCCGCTACGGCATCCCGGTCTCACCCGGCGGCGTAGCCGACACCGTGGACGAGGCCGTGGCTGTGGCCGACGACGTCGGCTACCCGGTGGTGGTGAAGGCACAGGTGAAGGTGGGTGGCAGGGGCAAGGCCGGCGGCATCCAGCTCGCCCACGATCCGCAGGAGGTCCGGCGCCACGCCGGCGACATCCTGGGCATGGACATCAAAGGCCACGTCGTGCACCGGCTGTGGATCGAGCGCGCCTCGGACATCGCGCACGAGTACTACGCCAGCTTCACCCTCGACCGCAGCGCCAAGAAGTACCTGTGCATGGTGTCGGCCAAGGGCGGGGTGGACATCGAGGAGGTGGCCGACAGCGATCCCGCTGCCATCGCCCGCCGGCACGTCGACCCGGTGGACGGCTTCTCCGCTGAGAGCGCGTTCGAGCTGGTGGCGGAAGCCGGCTTGCACGAAGGGGCGCGGGAGCAGGCGGCGTCGCTGCTGCAGAAGCTCTACACCTGCTACGTGGAGGGCGACTGTGACCTGGCCGAGATCAACCCGCTCATCTACACCACCGACGGCCGGGTGCACGCGCTCGACGCCAAGGTCACCCTGGACGACAACGCCCGCTTCCGTCATGCCGACTGGGAGGAGTTCTCCGCCACCGAGACCACCGACCCACGCGAGCGCCTGGCCAAGGAGAAGGGGCTGCAGTACGTGGGGCTCGACGGCTTCGTGGGCATCATCGCCAACGGCGCCGGGCTGGCCATGAGCACCTGCGACGTGGTGGAGCAGGTCGGGGGGAAACCGGCCAACTTCCTCGACATCGGCGGGGGGGCCAACGCCGCGCAGATGGCCAATGCCCTCGAGGTCATCAACTCAGACGACAAGGTGCGCTCGATCCTCATCAACATCTTCGGCGGCATCACCCGGGGCGAGGAGGTGGCCAACGGCATCGTGGAGGCCATGGGCCGGGTGCAGATCTCCTCGCCCATCGTCATCCGCCTCGAAGGCACCAACGCCGAGGAGGGTCGCCGCATCCTGGCCGACCACGCGGCGGAGGGACTGGAGTCGGTCCCCACCATGATCGAAGCGGCGCGCCGGGCCACCGTCCTGGCCAAGGAGCACCGGCCATGAGCATCTTCGTTGACGAGAACACCAGAGTCGTCATCCAGGGACTGAGCCCGACCGGACAGGGGCTGTACCACGGGCTGCGCAACCGCGCCTACGGCACCAATGTGGTGGCCGGCACCAACCCCAAGCGCGGCGGCGAGACCATAGAAGGCATCCCGGTGTTCTCGACGGTGGCCGAAGCTGTGGAGGCGACCGGCGCCGACGCCTCGTTCATCTCGGTGCCCCCGCCCTTCGCCGCGGAGGCCATCGTGGAAGCGGCGGATGCGGGTATCGGCTTCGTGGTGTGCATCACCGAGGGCATCCCCGCCCACGACGAGGCCCGGGTCTACAACCTGCTGCAGCGCGACTTCCCGGGCACCCGCCTGCTCGGTCCCAACTGCCCGGGGATCATCTCCGCCGGCAAGTGCAACATCGGCATCACCTCGGGCGACATCGCCCTGCCCGGCGGGCCGGTCGGCCTGGTGAGCCGGTCGGGGACCGTCTTCTATCAGGCGCTGTACGAGCTCACCCAGAAGGGCGTGGGTCAGACCACCGGGGTGGGCATCGGCGGCGACCCGGTGCCGGGACTCTCCTTCACCGACGTGCTGGCCGCCTTCGAGGACGACCCCGAGACCAAGGCGGTGCTCATGATCGGCGAGATCGGCGGCTCGGCCGAGGAGCAGGCGGCCGAGTTCATCGGCGCGCAGCTGTCGAAGCCGGTCGTGGCCTACATCGCCGGTGTCACCGCGCCCCCCGGGCGCAAGATGGGCCACGCCGGCGCCATCATCTCCGGCAGCCAGGGCACGGCCAAGGCCAAGATGGAGGCGCTGGCCGCCGCCGGTGTCACCGTCGCCCAGAACCCCACCGAGGCGGGCGAGCGCATGGTGGAGATCGTCACCGCCATCCGGGCGTCCGGGCGCCCCGACGAGCGTGAAGGACCTGGGCTCGGTCCGGGCCGGGGCGACGGGGGCCGCTGGTAGGTTGAGGCAGGTGCGCGTGGCCGTGCTCGTGTCGGGTACCGGCACCATTCTCCAGTCACTGCTGGACAGCGGCGTGCCGGTGAGCCTGGTGGTGGCCGATCGGCCGTGCCGGGGACTGGACATCGCCGAGGCGGCCGGCGTGCAGAGCGAGCTGGTCGACCGTCGTGACTTCGGCGGCTTCGGTGGCGGCTTCGACCGGACCGGCTACACCGAAGCCCTCGTGAAGGTCCTGCGCGCCCATGGCATCGACGTGGTGGCCATGGCGGGCTTCGGCACCGTGCTGGCCAAGCCCGTCCACGACGCCTATCCGGGCCGGATCCTCAACACGCATCCGGCCCTGCTGCCCGCCTTCCCGGGGTGGCACGCCGTGGAGGAGGCGCTCGATGCCGGGGTGGCGGTCACCGGCTGCACCGTGCACGTCGCCCTGTTGGACATGGACGCCGGGCCGATCCTGGCCCAGCAGGAGGTGGAGGTGCTTCCCGGCGATACGGTCGAGACGTTGCACGAGCGCATCAAGGAATGCGAGCGTCTGCTCTACCCCGCCACCATCCGCAAGTTCATCGCCGATCTCGAAGAATGACTCAGAGATGGCGTGACGAGGCGAGGAGATAGAGGTCGAGCAGGGCGAACGTCGTCGTCGCCGAGGCGATGGAGCGGACGATCCAGGCCTTGACCCTCAGCGCGCTCTTCGCCTGCACTGCCCGGCTGGAAGCGCGCGCAGACGAGTACGGACGAGCCCACTGAACCGACGGCCCGGCAGGCCCGGCACGAGACGTGTAGCCGCTAGTCACGTCTCACCGCCTCGCCAGTTCCGCCCCTGCGCCGACGCCGGGCGCCGGCCAAGGGCCTTCTCCTCGATCTTCGTGGTGTCCCTCGGTCCTCGCCCTGCCCAAGAGGCCGAGCAGCTCCCGGCCGAGGACGAGGACCACCAGTGCGAAGGCCATCGCCCACAACACGGTGCCGATCTGGCGCCCACGCAGGAGGTCGACACCGGTCACCGCCAGCACCACCAGCACGGGGGCATAGGGGGCGACCATCGAGATCGTCGACTCGTCGGCGGTCGTCGAGCCGGTCGCCCTCCCCGTCATGGCCCACAGCGCCCCGAGCGCGACGAGGAGGTAGCCCGCCACCCAGCCGGTGTCGAGGAAGCTCCCTCCGTTGTACGTGTTCACCTCGGTGAGATACGCAAAGGCGCTGTCGGAGACGGCGAAGGCGACGACTCCGGCCATCACGAGGCCCAGGCTGAGGCGTCCCCGGCGCCCGGCGCGGGCGATGAGGATGATCACCAGCGACACCATGATCACGTCGCTCACCGGGTAGGCGAGGGAGATCACCTGCTTGAGCGCGCCCCCCTGGTGCGAGCGGTAGATCGG
>DATHCF010000316.1:0-4659 GCA_035319705.1 Acidimicrobiales bacterium
CCGACGTGAACCTCGGCGCCGAGGAGATCCGGCGCAACGCGGCGCGGGGGTTCAAGGCGGTGAGCTTCCCGGAGTTCCCCGCCCAGCTCGGGATGGCGTCCATCTTCGACGACCACTGGGACCCGATCATGGCCGCCTGCGCCGAGACCGGCACCGTCATCTGCATGCACACCGGCGCCTCCGCCTGGGCGCCGTTGCCGTCGCCGGGCCCCCCCTTCGAGCTGCTGCCCACGCTGTTCCCGGTCAACGCCCTCATCGCCGCGGCGGAGTGGCTGTGGTCCGGCGTGCCGGTCCGCTTTCCCGACATCAAGCTGGCGCTGTCGGAGGGCGGCATCGGGTGGGTGCCGATGCTGCTCGACCGGGTGGACTACGTGCTCGCCCACTCCGCCTCCGGCACCGAGAGCGGTGCATGGACGTCGGAGCTGTTGCCCAGCGAGGTGCTGCGGCGCAACTTCTGGTTCTGTTCCATCGACGACCCGTCGCTGGTGGAGCTGCGACACGTCATCGGCGTCGAGCACATCATGGTGGAGAGCGACTACCCGCACGCCGACTCCACCTGGCCCGACACCCAGGCGGTGCTGGAGAAGACGTTGGGATCGCTCCCCGAGGACGAGCTGCGCAAGATGGCCTACCTCAACGCGGCGGCCCTCTTCCGCCATCCGGTCCCCTACCGCGACGACTGGCGCACGCCGGACGGGTCGTCGTCGTGACCGGCGCCCGGCCGCGGGTGGTGGACGCCGATGGGCACGTGGTCGAGCCCATGTCCGCCTGGGACCCCGTCCCCGACCGGTACCGGCCCGTCGTCCACAGAGACGGGGCCGGTTACGAGCACGTGGTGGTGGACGGCACCGAGATCCTGGCCGTGCCGCTCGGGACGCTCGCCACCCCGGGCGGACGTTTCTCCGACCCCGCCGGCTTCCGTTCGCTGGAGGAGGCCCTGCCCGGGGGCAGCGACCCCAAGGCACGGCTGGCCGACATGGACACCGAAGGCATCGACCAGGCCGTGCTCTTCCCCTCCGTGGGGCTGTACTTCTGGGCGCTTCACGACCCCGGGCCGGCGATCGCCATCGCCCGGGCGTACAACGACTGGCTGGCGTCGTACTGCGCGGCCGATCGCAGCCGGCTGTTCGGGGCGGCGATGTTGCCGGTGCAGGACCCGGACGCCGCTGCCGCCGAGCTACGCCGGGCGCACGACGAGCTCGGCTTCCCGGCTGCCTTCGTCCGGCCCAACCCCTGTCGCGGCCGCTCGCTGTCGGACAGGGCGTACGAGCCCATCTGGGAGGCGGCCGAGGAGACGGGCACCACCATCGGCGTGCACGAAGGGAGCTCGGTCATCGTGCCCACCTTGGGCTCGGACCGGCCCTTCAACCCGCTGGTCCTGCACGCCGTGTCCCACACCTTCGAGGAGATGCTGGCCTGCGCCCAGCTCATCGCCTTCGGGGTGCTCGATCGCCATCCCGAGCTGCGCGTGGTGTTCCTGGAATCGAGCGGCGGGTGGGTCCCGTTCTGGTTGGAGCGCCTCGACGAGCAGGCCGAGAGCTTCGGTGACTTCTGTCCCGACATGACCCTCGCCCCGAGCGAGTACTTCGCCCGGCAGTGCTGGATCAGCTACGAGATCGACGAGGCCACCCTGCCGGCTCTGGCACCGTTCATCGGGCTGCGGCGCATCGTGTGGGGCTCGGACTACCCGCATCACGACGCCACGTTCCCCGGCGCGCTCGACAAGCTGCGCCGCACCATCGCGCCCATGGCCCCCGAAGAGCAGGCGCTGGTGCTGGGGGCCAATGCGGCCGAGCTCTACCGGCTGCCCGGCCCGGCGTGAGCAGCCCGGTCGCCGATCCCGGCGGCCTGGCCGACGTGGTGCGCGCCGCGGCGATCCGCTACGGCGAGACGCCGCTCTACGTCATGCCCGACGGCACGACCCTCAGCTACGGCGGTCTCGACGCCCTGTCGGACACGGTGTCGGAGGCGCTCCGGCGCCGGGGGGTCTGCCCGGGTGACGTGGTGGCGCTGCTGCTGCCGTCGGGCCCCGCCTACGCCGTGCTCTACGCGGCGCTGTCCAAGCTCGGGGCGATCTGCGCCGGGATCAACGACCGGCTGTCGCCGCCCGAGCGGCGCGCCTGTCTCGAGGTGGCGGCCCCGGCGCTGGTGGTGGGAACCGGTGGGCTGCTCGTCGGCACCGAGCCTGCTTCGGTGGACGCGGTGGGTGACGTGCTCGCCATCCCGGCCACCGGGCCCGGGGCCGAAGCCTTGGGCGAGCTGTGCGCCGGCGCTTCGGCTTCTGCCCACGGCGTGCAACCCGCCGCATACGACCGTCTGCGGCCCGTCGCCATCGTGTTCACCTCGGGGACGACGGGAGCGCCGAGAGGTGCGGTGTTCGGCGGGGCGCAGCTCGACGCCATCTCGGTGGCCGACGGCGGACGGCGCTGGGGTGGCGGAGGCCGTGGACTGTCCTCCACCTCCTTCGCCCATCTCGGGTACATGACCAAACTCCCGCAGGTGCTGCGCTCGGGCGGGACCAGCTTCGTGATGGAGCGGTGGTCGGCCGGCGAGGCGCTGGCCATGGTGGAGCGGCACCGGCTCACCAACCTGGGTGGCATCCCCACCCAGATGGCGCTCATGCTGCACCACGAGCGCTTCGCGTCCACCGACCTCTCCAGTCTGCAGATGGTGGCGCTCGGAGGAGGGCCGGCCACTGCCGCCCTGGTGCGCGAGACGCGGGCCCGGCTCGGGGTCGGGGTCGTCACCCGCTACACGTGCACGGAGGCGGGCGTGGGCACCGGCACCAACCCGGACGACCCCGACGAGGACGCCGAGGTGAGTGTGGGCCGGCCCCGTCCCGGAGTGACCGTCACCATCCGGAGCGACGTCCGGGACGCCGACGCGGACGCCGACGCCACCGTGGCGGATGGCGAGACCGGCGAGGTCTGCCTCGCCGGCCCGGCCACCATGAAGGGCTACTGGCGCGACCCGGACGCCGGCGCGGCGGTGCGCACCGGCGACGGCGCCGTACGCACAGGTGACCTCGGATACCTCGACGATGGCGGCCGGCTGCACCTGGCCGGGCGGGCCAAGGAGATGTACGTACGCGGCGGCTACAACGTGTTCCCGCAAGAGGTCGAGGCGGTGCTTGAGGAGCACCCCCTCCTCTCCCAGGTGGCGGTGGTCCCGCGAACCGACCCGATCATGGGCGAGATCGGCGTGGCCGTGGTGGTGGCCCGGCCGGGCGCCCCGGCGCCGACGCTCGGGGACCTGCGCGAGTTCGCCGCGGCGCGACTGGCCCGCCACAAGCTGCCCGAGGCCCTCCTCGCCGTGGAGGAGCTGCCCCGTACGGCCATGGAGAAGGTCGACCGGCGGGCGCTGGCGGGCCTCGTGGGCACGGCCGCCCCCGAGCAGGCGACCGCTACCATGCCGCAGCGTGCCCGCCGGAGCTGACCCTGATCGACCGCGCCCCCTCGGGCGCGGGCCGGCCATCCGGGTGCTGCCCAAGCTGGACGACGCCAACCGCTTCTTCTGGACCTCCGGCCGACACGGGGTGCTCGAGTTCCTGCGCTGTGGCGCCTGCCGGCGGTACGTCCACCCGCCGGTGCCGCGCTGTCCGTACTGCGGCGGCGACGAGCTGGCCCCCGAAGCGGTGAGCGGGCGGGGGACGCTGCACTCCTTCACGGTGAACTACCAGCCGTGGGTCCCGGACGACGGCCCGTACGTGGTGGGGCTCGTCGCCATGGAGGAGCAGGACGACGTCCGGCTCACCACCAACGTGGTCGACTGCCCCGAGGGCGACCTCGAGGTGGGCATGGCCGTCGAGGTCACCTTCGAGCAGCACGACGACGTGTGGCTGCCGCTGTTCCGCCCCGCCCGGGCGCCCTCTTCGCTCTCCTCCCCTCCCTCAGCCGGGGGCTGATCCGTGGCCCTGGAGCTGCCCGAGCGCAAAGCCGTGATCTCCGGCATCGGCCAGTCCGAGGTGGGCCGGCGTCTCGGCCGCAGCGGGCTCGACCTCACCATCGAGGCGGCCATCGAGGCCATCACCGACGCCGGGCTCGGCGTCGGGGACATCGACGGGCTGGCCACCTATCCCGGGGGCGGCATGGGGGGCGAGCCGTTCGCCGGCCCGACGAGTCCCGACGTCCAGGACGCCATGCGTCTGCGCCTCAATTGGCACGACGGGGGCGGGGAGGGGCCGGGGCAGATCCGGGCCCTGTTCGCCGCCTGTCTGGCCGTGGCTGCGGGGCTCGCCCGTCACGTGCTCGTGTACCGGACGGTCACCGAGTCGACGGCCCAGGGCAGCGGCGGACGCCAGGGGATCGGCGCCGCCCTCGGCGGAGGTGGTGGCGGTGGTGGCGGCCGGGGCATCCCGCGGTTCGGCGGGAGCTTCCAGTGGTTGCTCCCCTTCGGGGCGGTGTCGGCGGCCAACTGGATGGCATGGGTGGCCCGGCGCCGCATGTACGAGTTCGGCCTGCGCCGGGAGCAGCTGGCCCAGATCGCCCTGAACGGCAGGGCCAACGCGGCGCGCAACCCCAAGGCCGTCTACCGGGAGCCCATGACGCTCGAGGACTACATGGGTGTGCGCATGATCACCACGCCGCTGTGCCTCTACGACTGCGACGCGCCCTGCGACGGGTCGACGGCGGTGGTGGTCTCCCATGTCGACTACGCCCC
>DATHCF010000317.1:0-4528 GCA_035319705.1 Acidimicrobiales bacterium
CGCCGACGCCATCGACGCCGTGTTCGAGGACACCTCGGTGTCGGAGATCTTCGGCGGCGAGAACCTCGCCTAACATCTGCTCTCTATGGCAGACATCACCTTGGTGGCCGAGCCCGGCCGTCCGACCGGCAGCCGTCCCGCGCGCCGTCTGCGCGCCGCCGGCCGTATCCCCGCCGTCCTGTACGGCACCGGCGTCGAACCCGTGCCGGTGAGCGTGGGCGGGCGCGAGCTGCGGGCCGCCCTCAGCACTCCGGCCGGCCTCAACGCCGTGCTCACGCTGCAGATCGACGGGGCCAGCTACCCGACCATGGCCCGCGAGCTGCAGCGCCATCCCGTACGCGGCACCCTCCAGCACGTGGATTTCCAAGTGGTCGACCTGACGGTGGAGACCCGCGCCGAGGTGTCCATCTCGCTGGTGGGGGACCCGGTCGAGCTGCACCGCTCCGACGGCGTGGTCGACCATCAGCTGTTCGCCCTCACGGTGCGGGCCCGTCCCGCCGACATCCCCGCCCACCTGGAGCTCGACATCTCGGGGCTCACCGTGGGCGACGCCCTGCGGGTGTCCGACATCGCCCTGCCACCCGGGGTCGCCACCGACCTCGATCCGGAGACGGTCGTGGTAGCCGGCCAGGCCTCGCGGGTGGCGGCCGAGGCCGAGGCAGCCGCCGAGGCCGCGCCCGAGGAGGGCGCCGAGGCAGCCACACCCGAGGGCGAGGCAGCGCCCGAGACCACCCAGCCGGCTGGCGGCGGCGAGGAAGGCTGATCCTGCGCCGTCTGGTTGGCGGGCCCCGCAAGGGGACCAGCGCCGAGTGGATGGTGCTCGGCCTCGGCAACCCGGGAGCGGAGTTCCGCCACACCCGCCACAACCTCGGCGCCGATGTGGTGGAGACGCTCGCCCGCCGCCTCGGCCAGCGCCTGCGCCGCGAGCGCGGGACGCGGGCCGTCGTCGCCCAGGCGCGCATCGGCGGTGCCCGCGTCGTGCTGGCCGTGCCGGAGACCTACATGAACGACTCGGGACTGGCGGCGGCCGCCCTGGTCCGCCGCTTCGGGCCGCTGCCCGTCGACCACGTGGTGGTGGTGCACGACGAGCTCGACCTTCCTGTCGGACGGGTGAAGGTCAAAGCGGGTGGAGGCACGGCGGGCCACAACGGTCTGCGGTCGATCACCGCCCATCTCCACGACGACGGATACGTGCGGGTGCGCCTGGGAATCGGCAAGCCGCCCGGGCGTCGCCAAGGGGTGGACCACGTCCTGAGCCCGGCCCGCAAAGCCGAGCGCGAGGAGCTGGCGGTGGCGCTGGAGACCGCCGCCGACGCGGTGCAGACCGTCGTGGAGCTGGGCCCCGAGGCGGCCATGACCCGGTACAACGCCGAGCGGGCGTGAACGATGACCTCGGTACCCTGAACGGGTGAGCCTCCAGTCCCTGCCGCCGCTGCTGCGCAACGACCCGGCCATGGTCGACATGCTGTCGGCGGGCTCGGCGGCGGTGGCCGTGCCGGAGGCGGCCACCGCCTTCGTGGTGGCGGGGCTGTCGCAGCTGGGAGAGCGCCGTCCGATTCTGGCCGTCACGCCGACCGTGGCCGACGCCGAGCGGCTCGCCCACGACGCGGCCGCCTTTGTGGGCCGACATGCCGTCGAGCTGTTCCCGGCGTGGGACACCCTTCCCTTCGAACGGGTCAGCCCCGACACGGCGACCATCGGGCAGCGGCTGCGGGTGCTGTGGCGACTGGGCGTGGCCGGAGAGGGAACCGCTGTCCCCGACGTGGTGGTGGCGCCGGTGCGGGCGCTGCTGCAGCGGCTCGGGCCGGTCGAGGAGGCGGCGGTCCCGGTGGTGGTGGCCAAGGGCACGGCGCTGGACCAGGGCGTGCTGCTGTCCCGGCTGGTGTCGATGGGCTATCGCCGGGAGTACCAGGCCGAGCACCGTGGCGAGTTGGCCGTGCGCGGCGGCATCGTCGACGTGTTCCCTTCCGACGCCGAGCTGCCGGTGCGCATCGACCTGTGGGGCGACGAGGTGGACCGCCTGAGCGAGTTCGATCCCGGCGACCAGCGGTCACGTCATCAGCTCGACGTCGTGGCCATCCACGCCTGTCACGAATTGCTCCCGACCGAGGACGTGCGCGCCCGCGCCCGGGAATTGCTGGGCAGCCGGCGCTGGGGCCGGGCGAATTGGGAGCGCATCGCCGACGGACAGCTCTTCGACGGCATGGAGTCGTGGACGCCGTGGTTGACCGAGGACGAGCGCGTGCTGCCGGATCTGCTCGACGGCGCCGCCCGGGTGGTGCTCGTCGATCCGCGGCGCAGCCGCGACCGCGCCGCCGAACTGTTGGACGAGGAGCAGGCCCTGGCCGCCACCTTGGCGGTTACATGGGGCGCGGCCCAGCACGGCGAGGGCGCGCACGCCGCGTTCCCTCCTCTGCACCTCGGCTACGACCGCCTGCTCGAACGCTGCTCGGCGCCGGTGCTGTCGATGGTGCCGGCCGCCGCAGATCCGCGCACCCCGAGCGTCTCGGCGCAGGGATGGGACCCGGTCCTGGGCGACCGGGCGCTGCTGGCCGGCCGGCTGTCGGCCCTCGTCGAACAGGGCTTCTCGGTGACGGTGTGCGCCGAGGGGTCGGGATCCGCCGCCCGTCTGGCCGCGGTGTTGTCCGAGGAGGGCCTTTCCGTCCCGGTGGTGGACGATCCCCGCCCCGACCTGGCGGGGAGCGGCATCCGGGTGGTGGTGGCCGCCGTCGACCGTGGATTCGTGGCCGGTGGGGCCAAGGTGGCGGTGCTGGGGGAGTCCGACCTCACCGGCCGCAGGCGCCCGCACCGGGTGGCCAGAGCCCGGGCGCGCGCCACCGACGGCTTCTTCGACGACCTGGCGCCGGGGGACTTCGTGGTCCACCGCCAGCACGGGGTGGCCCGCTACGCCGGCATGGTGACCCGCACGGTGAACGGCGCCGGCCGCGACTACCTGCTGCTCGAGTACCGCGGCGACGACAAGCTGTATCTCCCTTCGGACCAGATCGAAGCGATCACGCCCTACAGCGGTGGCGAGTCGCCCACCCTGAGCCGCTTAGGGGGAAGCGACTGGAGCCGCACCCGCGCCCGGGCGCGCGCCGCGGTGCACGAGGTGGCCACGGAGCTCGTCGAGCTGTACCGGGCCCGCATGCAGGTCGAAGGGCACGCCTTCGCGCTCGACACCCCGTGGCAGGCCGAACTGGAGGACGACTTCGGCTACGTCGAGACGGTAGACCAGCTTCGTGCCATCGAGGACGTGAAGGCCGACATGGAGACCCCGGTGCCCATGGACCGCCTCGTCTGCGGGGACGTGGGCTTCGGCAAGACCGAAGTGGCCCTGCGCGCCGCCTTCAAGGCGGTGCAGGACGGGATGCAGGTGGCGGTGCTGGTTCCCACTACCCTGCTGGCTCAGCAGCACTTGCAGACCTTCGCCGAGCGCTACGCAGGTTTCCCGGTGCGCGTCGAGATGCTCTCGCGCTTTCTCACGCCGGCCCAGGCCCGCCAGGTGGTGAACGGACTGGCCGACGGCACCGTCGACGTCGTCATCGGCACGCACCGGCTACTGGCCGCCGATGTCCGCTTCAAGCGGCTGGGTCTGCTGGTGGTGGACGAGGAGCAGCGCTTCGGGGTGAGCCACAAGGAAGCCATCAAGGCCATGACCCGGGGCGTGGACGTCCTGACCCTCACGGCCAGCCCCATCCCCCGGACCTTGGAGATGTCGCTCACCGGCATCAGGGAGATGTCGCTCATCAACACCCCGCCGGCCGAGCGTCAGCCCATTCTCACCTACGTGGGCGAGTACGACGAGTCGGCGGTGACCGAGGCGCTGCGCCGCGAGCTGCTGCGCGAGGGCCAGGTGTTCTTCGTCCACAACTGGGTGCGCGACATCGAGGTGGTGGCCGACCGCCTGCGGGCGCTGGTGCCCGAGGCCAGGGTGGCGGTGGCCCACGGGCAGATGGACGAGGGGTCCCTCGAGAAGGTGGTGCTGGACTTCTGGGAGAAGCGCTACGACGTGCTCGTGTGCACCACCATCGTCGAATCGGGCATCGACATGCCCACGGTGAACACCCTCGTGGTGGACCGGGCCGACCGCCTCGGGCTCGGGCAGCTGCATCAGCTGCGTGGACGCGTGGGGCGATCGGGGCAGCGGGCCTATGCATATCTGCTCCATCCGGCCGACCACGTCCTCACCGAGGCCGCCTACGAGCGGCTGCGCACCATCGGCGAACAGACCGAGCTCGGCAGCGGCTTCAAGATCGCCATGCGCGATCTGGAGATCCGCGGGGCCGGGAACCTGCTCGGGCGCGACCAGTCGGGGCACATCGCCGCGGTGGGATACGACCTCTACGTGCAGCTGGTGGCCGAGGCGGTGGCGGAGCTGAAGGGGGAGCCGCTGCGCCAGGCGGTGGAGGTGACCATCGACATCCCCTCGGACGCGCATCTTCCGGGCGACTACGTGGAGCGCGAGGACCTGCGCCTCGAGGCCTACCGGCGACTGGCGGCGGTGGACGGCGACGCCGAGGTGGCC
>DATHCF010000318.1:0-2459 GCA_035319705.1 Acidimicrobiales bacterium
GATGGCGATGATCAACAGCACCACCATGAGCTCGATCAGGGTGAAGCCGGCTTCAAGGCCACCCTCGCCCTCGAGCTCCGCGGCACGGACCTCACGGGCACGTGCGAGCAGGGACTTGAACATGGACTTCCTCCTTGATGAGCAATCTGCTATCGGGGGTTGCATCGGCCAGCCGAGACCGGCCCTTTAGGCTTTTTCGGCAGGAAAGTCGCCCACGACACCAACAGCACCCCAAAATGCCGGGTGGAGCGGCACAGGCCGCCCCACCCGTAATCAGGGCGAGTCGGATCCCGTCAAGACGACGTCGAGCACACGTCCTGGTGTCCCGTCGAGTAGTAGATAGCCCCAGTCATGGTCAGGGTGTAGTTGGGCGTCGACGGGTCGATGGCCCCGCCACCGGCGGCGATAGGGCCGCCGCTGACGCTGAGCTGCGTAATGGTGAACAACCTCGGGAAACTATCGAGACCTTTGATGAAGGAGCTCATCTGCCCGTAGTTCCCGTTCAGGCTGAGCGAGACCTGTACCGGCGTTGCCCCTGCCGTTCCAGGTGAGGCGGGAGCCTGCAGCACACTGATGGACGGCGTGTTGGCGTTGCCGGTGGCCACAGCCAGATTGGTCACTTGCTGGAGGAACTGCGACACGTCAGGAGTAGTGGGAATTTCGGTCACCGCCGTGCCCAACTTGGCGCAGTTGCTGGCGAAGTCGGCCTTGTCGTGGCGCAAGCCGACGATCTCCGTTTGCAAGTGCGCCTGCTGGCTCTGAAGCCGTGCTTCGGTTGCGTGCAGAGCCGACAGCTTGTGTCCCTGCGGAGAGATCAAGGCTGCGTACACCACGAAGATAAAGATCAAGGTGCCACCGCCCACGAGCAGCGGCAGGCGAAATCTCTGGAGATATTCCATCACATGCTTCCATTCGTGCTCAGGCTGCCACCGGTCATGATCGAGACAACCGACGAGAAGGTGACAGTGGTCGAACCCCCGTTGGGGGCGTTGGTCACACCGGTCACGCTGGGCGGGGCGAACATCGACGTCCCGGAGATGGCGTCGATCCACTCTGCCACGGGCGAGAAGTGGGCGGTATTCGGGAAGCTCCCCGACACCGACACGGTCATGCTGCCGATGCCGCCACTCGTGGTCGCGCCTGGAGTCGCCCCACCACCACTGCTGCCTGTTCCTGTGGAGGCGCCTGTGCCTGTGGGACCCCCGGTGGCCTGGAGCGAGTCGACCGCCAGCCCCGAGGGCGTGACGGCGTTGAGCTGATTCAGGACAGCCGACCAGTCCACCGCCTTTGCGGTGAGCGTCGTCACCTCACCCTGGGCAGTGTGGAGCTCGGTGACGGCTTCACTGGCCTTGTTGAAGGTTGGGATCTCGGCTTTGAGCTGGGCCAGACTGGAGTTGAGCGTGTTCACCTGGTGCTCAACACTGTGCACGTTCCACAGCCGCCAGCCGCCGAACAACAACAAGGCGCCTGCCACCACGGCCGCCGCGGTGATGGTGTAGCGCGCCACCTTGCGCTCGAACACCCGCCGAAGGACCTCCGGTGGGACCAGGTTGAACCGCCGGACCGCCGGGTTGGGCTCGGGCAATGCCAGGCCCACGGCGGTGGCGACCACCGGGCCGAGAGCGGTCAGCTGCGCCGCGGACATCTCGAGGTCCGAGATGTCGACACGCTCGAACGGCGACACCAGCAGGACCGGGATGTGGAGCTGGCCATGGAGCTCCTCGATCAGGCCGTGCAGCTGCGAACCGCCTCCGGTCACCAGCACCCTCGACAGGGGCTGGCGGCCCGGCATGGAGCAGAAGTACTGGATCGAGTTGCGGATGTCGCCGACCAGGTCGTCGATCACCGGACCGGTGGCCCGCTGTGCCGACTTGAGCTGGGGAGACGACCCGTCCATCTGGCGCTTCAGCTGCTCGGCGTCGGGAATCGGGATGTCGAGCGACCCCGAGATGGCCTCGGTGGCGGCGTGGCCCCCGACGCCCAGCGTCCGGACGAACAGCGGCCGGCCGCCCTGGTGGACCACGATCACGGTGAGCCCGGCGCCCACGCTGACGATCGCCTCGGGATGCGCCGACAGCTTGGCCGGGTCGACCAGCGCCCGCACCAGGGCCGACGACACCAAGTCGACGCCTCGGACCTCGAGGCCTGCTTGGTTGACGGCCTGCACCACTCCGTTGACCAGGTCGTGGTGGGCGGCTGCCACCAGAATGCGACGAGTGCGCGTTCCGTCCGGTGCGGTGGAATCGGCCATGACCTGGGTGGACAGCAGGGTCTTCTCCGGGCTGAACGGGATGACTTCCTCGGACTGGAAGCGCACAGCGCTGTCGACTTCGTCGTCGGCCACCCATGGGATGTCGAGCTCGCGGGTGATGGCGCGGAGGCCGGCGATGCCCACCACCACCTCGTTGGTGGCGAACCGCCCGTTCTGCCACAGCCGCCGGAGGGCGGCCGACAGCTCG
>DATHCF010000319.1:0-2897 GCA_035319705.1 Acidimicrobiales bacterium
CAGACACAGCGGCGACACCCGCATACCGGTTCCCCCGAGGACGCGCAGGCGCACGGGCGGCTCTCCTGTCCTTGCCTATTCCCTGGCGCCGGTCAGGCCGACAACCGGGCGGGCCAGGCGGGGAGCGAAGACGGTCCTGCGGTAGTAGGCCAGCTCCGCCACCGACTCCTTGATGTCACCGAGGGCCCTGTGGCTGTTGCTCTTGGCCGGGGCAGCGGCGAAGGCCCGCGGGTACCACCGCCGGGCCAGCTCCTTGACGGTGGACACGTCGATGCTGCGATAGTGCAGCCACTGCTCGATCTCGGGGAGGTAGGCGGCCAGGAAGCGCCGGTCGGTGCCGATGGAGTTGCCGCACAGGGGAACCGTGCCCTGCTGGGGGACATGGAGCTTGATGAACTCCAGGGTGCGGGCGCCGGCCTCCTCGATTGAAACGGTGGAGGACTCCACCTCGGCCAACAGGCCGGAGGCTGCGTGCATGGCCCGCACGGTCTCGTCCATGGTGGTGAGTTGGTCCTGTCCGGCGTGGATCACCAAGTCGGGCCCGTCCGCCAGCACCTCGAGCTCGTCGTCGGTGACGAGGGTGGCGATCTCGATGATGGTATGGCGCGCAGGGTCGAGCCCGGTCATCTCGAGGTCCATCCACACCAACACGGATCGGATGCTAATGGCGGCGTCGGCGACGGCCCAGGTGGAACGAGGGGAGTAGGGTCGGCCGGTGCTCGAGGTGCCCATCGTGTGCTTGGACCCCGACCTGCCGGTGCCCTCGTATGCCCACCCGGGCGACGCCGGAGCCGACCTCTATGCCCGCACCAGCGCCACTCTCACGCCCGGCGGGGGCAGGGCCCTGGTACCGACCGGCATATCGCTGGCCATTCCCGAGGGTTACGCCGGTTTCGTCCAACCGCGAAGCGGTCTCGCTCTCAATCACGGGGTGACCTGTCTCAACACCCCCGGGCTCATCGACGCCGGATACCGTGACGAGCTGCGGGTGCTGTTGGTGAACACCGATCCACAAAGCCCCTATGAGGTGAAGCGCGGTGACCGTATCGCCCAACTGGTGATCCAGACAGTGGAGGAGGCCGTCTTCGTCGAAGCGGAGCTGCCCTCGAGCAGGCGTGGCGCCGGCGGCTTCGGCCACACCGGGAGATAAGCGCGCCATGGAGCGTCTGCGAGGATTGGACGCGGCCTTCCTGTCGATGGAGACGCCCACCATGCACATGCACATGGCCGGCGTGCTCGTGTTCGAGCCCCCCGATCACGCCCGCTCCGAGCCGCCGGCGGTGCAGGCCGAGCGCATGCGGCGCGTCGTGGAGGAGCGTCTCCATCTGGTTCCGCTACTGCGCCGGCGGGCATTACGGGTGCCCTTCGGCCTGCACCACCCCGTGTGGGTCGACGACCCGGCGTTCGACCTGGACTACCACCTGCAGCGGGCGTCACTTCCGGCACCCGGTGGTCCGGCGGAGCTGGCCGCCTTCGTGTCTTCGGTGGCCGGGCGGCCCCTCGACCCGGCTCGGCCCCTGTGGGAGATGCACGTGGTGGAGGGCCTCGACACCGGGCACGTGGCCGTGGTGGCCAAGCTGCATCACGCCGCCATCGACGGCGTGTCGGGCGCCGAGACGCTGGCGGCCTTTCTGGACGTGGGTCCGGAGCCGCGCCTCGTCGATCCGCCCACGCGGCGGTGGCGTCCGGAGCCGACGCCGAGCGACGTCGAGCTGCTCGGCTACTCGTTGTCCTCCCTGGCCCGGCAGCCGGAACGGGCGTTCGGCGCCGTGCGGCGGACCTTGGGAGCGTTGCACGACCTGTCGGAGCGCAACCGCCGACTGCGTGAAGAGGAGGAGCTGCAGCCTCCGCCGGCGCCCTTCCGGGCGCCGCGCACCTCGCTCAACGGCTCCATATCGGCGCAGCGTCGCGTGGCCTTCGCCGAAGTCCCGATGGACGAGGTGCAGATGGTGCGACAGCGGATCGGTGGCACAGTCAACGACGTCGTCCTGGCGGCCGTGTCCGGGGCGCTGCGGCGGCTCCTCTCCGAGCGCGGTGAGACACCGCATCAGCCGCTCGTGGCCATGGTGCCGATGTCGGTGCGCTCCGAGGAGGACCGGGGAACCCAGGGCAACAAGCTCTCGGCCATGCTCGTGTCGCTGGCCAGCACGGCCGGCGACCCGGTGGAGCGGCTGCGCCTGGTGGCCGAAGGCACCCGGCTGGCGAAGGAGCAATCCCGGGTCCTGTCGGAGGAGTTGATCGGAGGATGGGCGCAGCTGGCCTTCCCGGTGGTGTCCTCCCGCCTCGCTCGGCTGAGCGGGAACCTTCGCCTCTTCGATCGCTTGCCCCCCCTGTTCAACGTGGTGGTGTCGAACATCCCTGGGCCCGAGCTGCAGCTGTGGTGGGCCGGCGCCCGGTTGGCGGCGCTATATCCCGTCGGTCCCATCGTCGAGGGCGTGGGGCTCAACGTGACAGTGGTCAGCTACACCGGAACGCTTCACATCGGGGTGGTCGGATGCCGCGAGCTCGTCCCCGAGGTCGAGCACCTGGCGCACCTGCTCGCCGAGTCCTTCACCGAGCTGGCCAAGGCGGCGGCGCGCCAAGGTAAACACTGGGGCTGACCAGGGAGCTTGAGTCCTGCGTGCTGGCCGGGGGAGGGCTAAACTTTGATTCGCGCGGACGTGGCTCAGTTGGTAGAGCACAACCTTGCCAAGGTTGGGGTCGCGGGTTCGAATCCCGTCGTCCGCTCCAAGCGAATGTGAAGTGCGCAAGGAGGACAGCCCTCAAAAAGCGGCCCAAACGGCGACACTCCGGCGGTCACCGGCGGTCACGGCGACAGGGCTGACCCGAGCTGGGAGGGTGCCGGGTGGAGGGAAGTCAGGCGGCGTAGAGACGATGGCGGCCTCGAACCTGCGGCT
>DATHCF010000320.1:0-3015 GCA_035319705.1 Acidimicrobiales bacterium
TCGCCGGCAACGTCGTCCTCTACGGTGCCACCGCCGGTGAAGCGTTCCTGCGCGGCCAGGTGGGGGAGCGCTTCTGCGTCCGCAACTCGGGTGCCACCGCCGTGGTGGAGGGAGTGGGCGACCACGGATGCGAGTACATGACCGGTGGCCGGGTGGTGGTGCTCGGGCGCACCGGCCGCAACTTCGGCGCCGGCATGTCGGGCGGGGTTGCCTTCGTCTTCGACCCCGACCGGCGTTTCGGGCCACTGGTCAACACCGAGCTGGTGGAGCTCGAGCCGCTCGACGAGGAGGACCGCCGCTTCGTGCTCGACATGGTGCAGCGCCACGCGGCGGAGACCGATTCGGCCTTGGCCCGGCGCCTGCTCGAGTCGTGGGGACGGTCGGTGGCCGACTTCGTGAAGGTCATGCCGCGCGACTACCGGCGCGTGCTCGAGGCCACCCGCCGCGCCGTCGAAGAGGGGACGTCGGTCGACGAGGCGGTCATGGCCGCCGCCCACGGCTGAGGCGCCGACGTTGGGCAAGGTCACCGGCTTCCTCGAGTACCCCCGGCGCCTTCCGCCGCGCCGGCCCGTCCCCGTGCGCCTGCGCGACTGGCGCGAGGTGTACGAGGCGTTCCCCGAGGAGGACGCCCGTGCCCAGGGGGCGCGCTGCATGGACTGTGGGATCCCCTTCTGCCACGAGGGATGTCCGCTCGGCAACCTCATCCCCGAGTGGAACGACCTCGTGTACCGCGGCGACTGGTACGACGCCGCGGAACGGCTGCACGCCACCAACAACTTCCCCGAATTCACCGGCCGGCTGTGCCCGGCGCCGTGCGAGGGCTCGTGCGTCCTCGGCATCAACGCCGAGCCGGTCACCATCGAGCGCATCGAGTACGAGATCGCCGAGCGGGCGTGGGCCGAGGGCTGGGCCGGCCCGCAGCTTCCCACCGGGCCACCCGGCAGGTCGGTGGCGGTGGTGGGCTCGGGACCGGCCGGACTGGCCTGCGCCCAGCAGTTGGCCCGCGCCGGGCACCGGGTGGTGGTGTTCGAGCGGGCCGAGAAGCCGGGCGGGCTGCTGCGCTACGGCATCCCCGAGTTCAAGATGGAGAAGGCGGTGCTCGACCGGCGGCTGGCCCAGTTGCGCGCCGAAGGGGTGGAGTTCCGCTGCGCCACCGCCGTCGGCCGCCCGGCCACGCCGTCGCCCGCAGTGCTGCTCGACGAGGAGGCCGAGGCGGTGGAAGGTGGGCCGAGGGCAGAGCCCGTCGCCGTCCACCAGCCGGATCTCGAGCCCGGCGAGCAACGCGGACTGGGCACGGCGTCGGCCCCCGAGGTGTCGGTCGTGGCGGCCCGAACCCTCGTCGAGCAGTTCGACGCCGTGGTGCTGGCCGGTGGCGCCACCTTGCCGCGCGACCTTCCCATCGACGGACGGCACCTCAAGGGCGTGCACTTCGCCATGGAGTACCTGAAGCCCTCCAACCTGGTGCGCGAAGGGGTCCTGGCCGAGAGCCCCATCAGCGCCTGCGGCAAGGACGTGGTCATCATCGGCGGGGGCGACACCGGCGCCGACTGCCTCGGGACCGCCCATCGCCAGGGGGCGCGGTCGGTCACCCAGCTGGAGATCCTGCCCCGGCCCCCCGACGGACGGGCCGACGACAATCCCTGGCCCACCTGGCCGCTCATCTTCCGCACCTCCTCCGCCCACGAGGAGGGAGGAGAGCGGCTGTACTCGGTCACGGCCAGCGGGTTCGTCGACGACGGTACGGGCACGGTCGCCGCGCTGCGCGGGCACGAAGTGGAAAGCGTCGTCCTGGACGGGCGCCCCGGCTTCGTTCCCGTGGCGGGCAGCGAGTTCGAGCTGCCCTGTCAGCTAGTGCTCCTGGCCATGGGCTTTCTCGGTGCCGAGCGCAACGGGGTGGTGGCCGAGCTGGATCTCGAGCTCGACGCCCGGGGGTCGGTGGCGGCGGACAGCTCATGGCAGACGAGCCGCCCCGGTGTGTTCGTCTGCGGCGACATGACCCGGGGCCAGAGCCTCATCGTGTGGGCCATCGCCGAAGGACGGTCGTGCGCGGCGGCCGTCGACCGCCACCTCATGGGGGAGTCGGTCCTGCCCACGCCGCTCGTGCCGGGGCAGCTGGCCCTGCGCTAACGGCCCGCTGCTCTCTAGGGTGGCGGCGCAACACACGTCCACCCGCTACCTGAGGGGGTCCACCGTGAAGGGCTTCAAGCGCTTCCTCATGCAAGGCAACCTGATCGTCATCGCCGTGGGCCTGGTGGTGGCCACGGCGTTCAGCACGCTCATCAAGGCCTTCACCGACAACGTCATCACGCCGCTCATCGACGCCGCCGGAGGCTCCTCGACGCAGTCGGGGCTGACCTACGTCGTGAACGGCCAGAAGATCACCCTGGGCGCGTTCATCTCCGCCATCGTGTACTTCGTGATCTTCATGGCCGTCATCTACTTCGTTCTGGTCGTGCCCTATCGGGCCTACATGACCCGTCGGGGACAGAGCGTCTTCGGCGAGCCGGCTCCCACCCGCACCTGCCCGCACTGCCTGTCCGACGACCTGCCTGCTCGGGCGACCAAGTGCAAGTACTGCACCAGCGAGCTGCCGGCGGCCGCCTGACCCGATCGACCGGGCTCCAGGGTTGAGTACGGTTCGAGCATGAGCGAATCCTCCACGGCGCCGGTGGTGGACCGAACCGAGCCCGGCCTGGTGCTCGCCGAGCGCCAGGCACTGCAGGCGTGGCTCGACTACCACCGTCAGACGTTGTTGCACAAGTGCGCCGGTCTCACTGGCGCGCAGCTCAAGGAGCGGTCTGTGCCCCCGTCGCGGCTGTCGCTGCTCGGCCTCGTCCGGCACATGACCGACGTGGAGCGATGGTGGTTCCGCATCCACGGTGGCGACCGCGACATGGGATTTCGCCACTACAGCGAGGAACACCCCGACACCGATTTCGAAGCCGTCGAAGAGGCGGATGCCTGGGCCGACCTGCAGGCGTTCCGGGACGAGATCCGGGCCGCCGACGAGGCGGT
>DATHCF010000321.1:0-4901 GCA_035319705.1 Acidimicrobiales bacterium
GCTCGGGGTCACCCGGCTGCTCGACGCCATCCGCATCGGGTGCCCCGGGGCGCGCTTCTACCAGGCGTCGTCCTCGGAGATGTTCGGCAAGGTCCACGAGGTGCCGCAGAACGAGCGCACGCCGTTCTATCCACGCAGTCCCTATGGCGTGGCCAAGGTGTACGGCCACTGGATCACCGTCAACTACCGCGAGAGCTACGGCCTGCACGCGTCGTCGGGGATGCTCTTCAACCATGAGTCCCCGCGACGCGGACTCGAGTTCGTCACGCGCAAGGTGAGCCACGGTGTGGCCCGCGTCGTGTGCGGCCTCGACGACAAGCTGCTGCTCGGCAACCTCGACTCCCAGCGCGACTGGGGCTTCGCCGGCGACTACGTGCGCGCCATGTGGCTCATGCTCCAGCAGGACACGCCGAGCGACTACGTGGTGGCCACCGGCCGCACCCACTCGGTGCGCCAGCTGTGCGAAGTGGCCTTCGCCCACGTCGACTTGGACTGGGCCGAGCACGTGGTGGTGGACGAGCGGTTCCTGCGTCCGGCCGAGGTGGACCTGTTGGTGGGGGACCCGAGCCGGGCCCGGGCCGAGCTGGGCTGGGAGCCGACGGTCGGCTTCGAGCAGCTGGTCGCCATGATGGTGGACGCCGACCTGGCCCTGGTGCGCGCCCAGGGACACTGAGACGTGCAGGGGCCGATGCTGAGCCCGGCAGCCATCGCCGCCGACCCGCTCGGTGTGCTGGTGGCCTTCGGCGCCGGCATGCTGTCGTTCCTCTCTCCCTGCGTGCTGCCGCTCGTGCCCGGCTACGTGTCGATGGTCTCGGGCCTGTCCGCCACCGATCTCGAAGCCGGGGCCAGGCGTCCTCCGGCTGCCGCACTCCCGGGTGTGCTCGGCTTCGTGGCCGGCTTCACCGTCGTGTTCACCGCTCTCGGGGCCGGCGCCTCGGAGGTGGGACGTGCGCTCACCACCCACCAACGTGCCCTCGACATCGCCGCCGGCGCCGTGGTGGTGGTGCTCGGGCTGTGGCTGGCCGGGGTGGGCACGCCGCGACTGTTCCTCACCGAGCGGCGATTCCATCCCCGGCCGTCGAAGCTCGGACGGTGGGCCCCGCCGGTCATGGGCATGGCCTTCGCCTTCGGATGGACCCCGTGCATCGGCCCGGTGCTCGGCGCCGTGCTGGGGCTGGCCGCCGACAAGGCCACTTTGCTCTCCGGCGTGGTGCTGCTCGTGGCCTACTCGCTCGGGCTGGGGGTGCCGTTCCTCGCCACCGGGCTGGCCTTCGACCGGCTCACGCGCCTCGCCGCCCGGGTCAGGCGGCGCCTGTGGCTGGTGAACATCGTGGCCGGGGCGGCGCTGGTGGCCTTCGGGGTGCTGCTGCTCACCGGGGAGCTGCACGTGGTGTCCTCGGCGGTGGCCGACGCGCTGCGGGCCATCGGCCTGGCCCGGCTCACCGTGAGCTGACCCCCATCGGCGGCCCCGCTTGGTGCCGGGGGAGGGCGCACCCGTAGCATGTCCCCCGGCCATGGCCCCTGTTGTCTGCTTCCGTGCTGCCGTCGCCACCATTGGACGGTTCCCCGCTCTGGCCGGCGCCGACCTGGAACTGGAAGACGGCGAGGTCGCCGTCCTCGAGGGCCCCAACGGCGCCGGCAAGACCAGCCTGCTGCGTGCCTGTGCCGGGCTGCTGCCCGTCGCCGCCGGTGAGGCGGAGGTCTGTGGCATAGACGTGCGCCGCCATCCACGTCAGGTCCGGCGCCATGTGGGACTGCTCGGGCACAACCCGGCGCTGTACGACGACCTGACCGTCGCCGAGAACCTCCGCTTCGCCCTGCGGGCCGCCGGGGCCTCGGTCTCCGCAGCCGGCGAGGTGCTCGAACGGCTAGGGCTCGGCGGTCGTCTGGCCTCCACGCCCGCCTTACGGCTGTCGGCCGGGCAGCGTCGCCGGGTGGCGCTGGCCGTGGTGGTGGCCCGCCGGCCGGCGCTGTGGCTGCTCGACGAGCCCCATGCCGGGCTGGACGCGGCCGGAAGAGAGCTGCTCGGCGAGCTGCTGGCAGAGGCGCTGGCACAGGGGGCCAGCGCGCTCATCGCCTCACACGAGCCCGAGCAGGCCGTCCCGCTCGCCGACCGGGTCCTCGCCATGGGCGGGGGACGGGTGCTCGAGAGCCGGCCCGGGTTGCGCAAGGCGCCGCCGCCCGTCACCGGAGTGATCCATGTGGCGTGACGCGTGGCTGGTGGCGGGCAAGGACCTGCGTATCGAGGCGCGCTCGCGGGTGGTGGTCAACCAGGTGGCCCCGTTCGCCGTGCTGGTGCTCTTGCTCTTCGCCTTCGCCCTCGGTCCCGACCGCGCCGCCTTGGCCCAAGCGGCCCCTGGGCTGTTCTGGCTGGCGGTGCTGTTCGTCGCCCTGCTGTCGGTGCAGCGCAGCTCCTCGGTGGAGACCGGAGAGGGAACGCGAGACGGGCTGCGGCTGTCGGGGATCGACCCGGCCGGCGTGTTCCTGGGCAAGGCCGCCGCGGTGGCCCTGCAGCTGCTCGTGCTGGAAGCGCTGCTCACCGGCGGCGTGCTGCTGCTGTTCGGCGTGACGGTGCGCTCGCCGGCGGTGCTGGCCGGCTCGGCATTGGCGGGCACCGCCGGGTTGTCGGCGGTCGGTGTGCTCTACGGCGCCTTGTCGTCCGGGCTTCGGGTGCGCGAGACGCTGCTGCCCTTCCTCCTGCTCCCCGTGGTGGCCCCGGTGCTGCTGTGCGGCACGCGCGCCTGGGAGATCGCCTTCGGCACCGCCGCCAAGGGCGGGGGCGACCCCTTCGTGGGGCTGCTCTTGGTGTTCGCCGCCGTGTACCTGGCCCTGGGCGTCGTCGTGTACGGCGCCCTGCAGGAGGCGCCGTGAGCGCCGTGTCGGCCTGGCCGGCAGGCCGGGCGCGCCTCCTGCGTGCCGTGGGGCTGGTGGGGCTGGTGGGCATGGGCTTCACCGTGTGGCTGGGGCTGTGGGTGACCCCGCCGGACAAGGTGCAGGGCAACCTGGTCCGCTTGGTCTACCTGCACCCGCCGGTGGCCTGGGTGGCGCTGTACCTGGCCTTCGGGACCGCGGCGCTGTCGAGCGTGCTGTGGCTGTGGCCGCGGACGCGCAGCCGCTTCTGGGACCGCCTGGCCGTGTCGGCCATGGAGGTGGGCGTCGTCTTCACCGCGCTGACACTCGTCACCGGCACGCTGTGGGGCCGGCCGACGTGGGGGGTGTGGTGGGCCTGGGACGCCCGGCTCACCTCCACCGCCCTGCTGCTGGTGCTACAGCTCGGGTACCTGGCGCTGCGGCGGGTGCCCTCGGACGCCGACGTGCGCGCCCGGCGCGCCGCCGTCGCCGCGCTGGTCGCCGCCGTGGATGTGCCCATCGTGCACTTCTCGGTCGACTGGTGGCACACCCTGCACCAGGGCGCCACCGTGCTCAATGCCAACCTGTCGCCCACCATCCACGGGGCCATGGCCTGGACGCTGCTGCTCGGGTTCGTGTCGATGACGCTCGTGTTCGTGTGGATGCTGGCCGAGCGCTACCGGGTCGAGCTCCTGAACGACCGGCAATCCGAGGCCGGCCTGGCCAGCGCCATGGCCGAGCGCTGGGCCGAATCGGGCGGACGGGCGCCCGAGGTGGTGGGGGAGCGGCCGGGCGAGCGGGCCGCCGCGCCGGCGGGGGTGGGCTCGTGAGGTACATCGACGCCGGGTACGTCACCGCTCTGAGCGTGCTGTTCGTCTACGGCGTCGGCCTGCTCTACCGGCGACGGCGCCTCGAGCGTTCGGTCGGGAGCCTGCCCGACGGCGCCGAGCCCGGTCCCCGCCTCGACGGACAGTGACCGGCGTCCTAGTCGGCATCACCGAACCGCCGGCGACGCCGAAGCCATCCCGGCGCCGCCGTATGCCGCGCCTTCGTTACGCGATCGTGGCCATGGTCTTCGCCGGTGCGCTGGCGTTCCTCGTCACCAAGATGGGCGGGTCGCTCAACTACTTCGACACCGTCGATCAGGCGGTGGCGCAGAAGGCGACGCTCGGTAATCAGACCTTCCGCTTGGAAGGACTCGTCGTCCCGGGCACGGTGCAGCGCACCGCCCACGGGGTCGACTTCGTGGCTGCCGGCTCCAGGCACAAGGTGAACGTGGTGAACACCGGCAACCCGCCGCAGCTGTTCCAGCCCGACATCCCGGTGGTGGTGGTCGGCCACTTCTCGGGATGGACCTTCGTGTCCAACCAGATCATCGTCGACCACAGCGCCAACTACATCGAGGAGCATCCCGACCGGGTGCGCGCCCCCGACGGCTCGATCCGGTGAACGCCGTACTCGGCCACATCGGCGTCGTCGTCTCGCTGGCCTCGGCACTGGTGGGCATGGCCGTGACGGCGGTGGGCCTGGCCCGCCGTCGCCCGGCGCTCGTGCGGGCCGGGCGTCTCTACGGCCTGCTGCTGCTCGCCGGCGTGCTGGTGGCGACCGGCGCCATGGAGCACGCACTCGTCACCCACGACTTCTCGCTGGCCTACGTGGCCGAGAACAACAGCCGAGTCACCCCGCTTCTGTACAGCATCACCGGCATGTGGTCGGCGCTGGCCGGGTCCATCCTCTTGTGGGGGCTGGTGCTGGCGGGATGGATCGTCACCGTCATCTGGCGGTTCCGCCGGCGCGCCGAGGACCCACTGGTGGGCTGGGCGCTTCTCGTCTGCTACGGCGTCGCCGCCTTCTTCTTCGCCCTCATGACCGGGCCGGCCGATCCCTTCCAGACCGTGTCCGGGGCGGTGCCCGCCAACGGGCTCGGTCCCAACGTGCTGTTGCAGGACAACCCCCTCGTGGCCCTGCACCCGCCGCTTCTGTACCTCGGCTTCGTCGGGTTCACCGTGCCCTTCGCCTTCGCCGTGGCGTCGCTCGTGACCGGGCGCCTC
>DATHCF010000322.1:0-2451 GCA_035319705.1 Acidimicrobiales bacterium
ACCACGAGAAAGGACCTTGGCATGCCGAAGCCCGATGGGCTGGAGGTGATCGACGCCGACGGGCACGTGGCGGAGTCCGTCGAGTTCTTCGGCGAGATGTTCCAGCGCTTCCCCGACCAGGTCACCGTGCGCACCGACACCAAGCTCGGTGTGCTCGTGGAGGGGCGGCCGATCCCGGACTACGAGGGCCCGGGTGCCGGCTGCCCGCCCGACCACGGCATCACCGACGCCGAAGGTGTGAACCCGCACAGCGTCGACGGCGTGCTGGCCAACGCCGATGCCGACGGCATGGACCAGATGGTGCTGTACCCGAGCTTCGGCCTGTGCGTGCCGTCGGTGCAGGACCCCACACTGGCCGAGGGCATCGCCCGCATGTACAACCGCTGGATCTCGGAGTACTGCGCCAAGGGCCAGGGAAGGCTGCACGGGGCGGCGGTGGTGCCGGTGGAACAGGTGGACGCCGCGACGTCGGTGATGACCGAGGCCAAGGAGCTCGGCCTGGTGTCGACGGTCCTGCCCCCGGCCCTGCGTCAGCGCAACCTCGACCACCCCGATCTCGACCGGCTGTACTCGGCCGCCGAGGACCTGGACATGGCCATCGGCATCCACGGGGCGCCGGGCATCCACCTGCCGAAGATCGGCGTCGACCGCTTCACGAACTACATCCAGGTGCACTGCATCAGCTTCCCCTTCGACCAGATGACGGCCATGACGGCGCTGGTGAGCGGCGGGGTGTTCGACCGCCACCCGCGCCTGCGGGTCGGTTTCCTCGAAGCCGGCGCCGGCTGGCTGCCGTGGTTCGTCGAGCGGCTGGACGAGCATTACGAGTCTCGCGGCGACTGGATCGAGGACGGCTGGCGGCGTCCCCCGGCCGAGTACGTGGAGAGCGGCAACGTGTGGATCACCTGCGAGCCCGACGAGAAGACGCTGCCGGCCTTCGTCGAAGCCCTGGGGGATCGCTGTGTGATGTTCGCCAGCGACTATCCCCACTGGGACGGCGCCTGGCCGCACGCCACCAGCGAGCTGGTCGAGCACGCCCAGGGACGGTTGTCCACCGAATCACTCGCCCGGGTGGCGGGCGCCAACGCCCGCGCCTTCTACCGGTTGTAGAGATCGGCTGGAGAGCACCCTTCGGAAGAGCTACCCGGGGCCTTCGGCGGCGAGGGTTACGATGCGCCATGACCCGAGACGCGATCATCCGCATCTACGACGAAGTGCTGGCCGACCGGCGTCTTCTTTCCCACCGCTTCTACCGGCGCTGGGAAGCCGGTGAGCTCTCCGGCTGGGAGCTGGCCGCCTACGCCGCCCAGTACCGCCATTTCGAGGCGGCGCTCCCCGACCTGCTCGAAACGGTGAGCCAGGCGCTTCCCTCCGGTCCCGCCCGTCTGGCGGTGGAGGCCAACCTGGCCGACGAGCGCGCTGTCCCGGATGCTCACCTGTCGCTGTTCGACGCCTTCGCCGAGGCCGTGGGCGCCGAGCCAGAGCCGCCGTCGCCGGCCACCACCGTGCTGGTGGACAGCTACCAGGCGGCCGGACAGGCCGGGCCGGTGGCGGCACTCGCCGCCATCGGCGCCTACGAGGTGCAGTCCTCCGCCATCGCCATCACCAAATCCGAGGGGCTGCGTGCCCACTACGGCCTCTCGCCGGCCGACACGCGCTTTTGGGACGTGCACGGCACCATGGACGAAGACCACGCCACCTGGTTGGTGGACGCCCTCTCTGCCCTGGAGGCTTCCGGAGACGTGGTGCGGTCCTCGGCACGAGAGGCAGCGGATGTCTGGTGGGCATTCCTGGACGAGCGTCAGGCGCTCGCCGGAGTGGGCGCCTGACGCTGAGGGCTCTCTGATGGCCGAGCGGGTGCCGGTTAGCCCCGGACTGTTGGTCGATGCTGAGCCGCCGGCACTGGTAGGTGGACGCTGTGCCGGCTGCGGCCGTCCCCACTTCCCCTCGTCCCCAATGTGTCCGTACTGCTCGTCGAGCGAGGTGAGCGAGGAGCGTTTCACCGGTCCCGGGCAACTGTGGGCGCACACAGCCGTCACCGCCGCGCCGCCCGGCTACAGCGGCGAGGTCCCCTACGGCTTCGGAGTCGTGGAGCTGCCCGAGGGCATCCGCGTGGTCACTCGCCTCACCGAGACGGATCCGTCGCGCTTGGCCACCGGTCAGCCGATGTTCCTCGTGATCGTTCCCCTGCACGTCGACGACGAGGGCCGTGAGGTGGTCACCTACGCCTTTGCGGCCGGAGCCTGAGGAGAAGCAAGTGGGCGGCGTGGTGGTGTCGGGTGTCGGGATGCACCGCTTCGGTCGCCATGCCGACACGTCGCTCACCGCCATGGGGGTCTCCGCCGTGGGCGCCGCGCTGGAGGACGCCGGTGCCGGCCGCGGGGGGTTCCAAGCCGCCTTCTGCGGTACCGCCTATGGCGGGGTGGCGTCGGGTCACAAGGTGCTCAGTGC
>DATHCF010000323.1:0-12585 GCA_035319705.1 Acidimicrobiales bacterium
GGGACGTAGCGCTCTGGGTCCTCGCCGCCCTCGCCGGTATTGGACTTCCCCCCCAGGCGGTTCATGGCGATGGCCAGGGTCTCGTGCGCCTCGGCCGAGATCGAGCCGTAGGACATGGCCCCGGTGGCGAATCGCTTCACGATGCTCTCCACCGGCTCCACCTCGTCGACGGGTAGTGGCGGGAGCACGCCCCGGCGCAGGCTGAACAGCCCCCGCAAGGTGGCCAGCTGGCGGGACTGGTCGTCCACCAGCCGCGTGTACTGCTTGAAGATGTCGTAGCGCTTGGCCCGGGTGGCGTGCTGGAGCTTGAACACCGTCTTGGGGTTGAACAGGTGGATCTCGCCCTCTCGGCGCCACTGGTACTCGCCACCGACCTCGAGCTCGCGATGGGCCCGCTCGGTAGGGCGCTCGAGATGCGCCAGGCGGTGCCGGGCGGCCACCTCCTCGGCCAGCACATCCAAACCTACCCCGCCGATGCGGCTCACGGTGCCGGTGAAGTACTCGTCGACCACCTCCGGCGCCAGCCCCACCGCCTCGAAGATCTGGGCGCCGGTGTAGGAGGCCACGGTGGAGACCCCCATCTTGGACATGATCTTGATCACGCCCTTGACGCAGGCCTTCACGTAGTTCTTGCGGGCCTGGCGGGGAGTGACGCCAGTGAGCGTGCCCGAAGCGATCATGTCGTCGATGGTGTCGAAGGCCAGATAGGGGTTGACGGCCGAGGCGCCGAAGCCGATCAGCAGAGCCACGTGGTGGACCTCGCGGGCATCTCCGCTCTCCACCACCACTCCCACCCGCGTGCGGGTCTTCTCCCGCACCAGGTGCTCGTGCACGGCGGCGGTGAGGAGGAGCGAGGGGATCGGCGCCATGGTGGCGTTGGAGTTGCGGTCGGACAGCACGATGACGTTGGCACCCAGGGCGATGGCGGTGGAGACCCGCGAGCGCACGTCCGCGATGGCCGCCGCCAGCGCGGCGCCTCCCCCGTCGGTCCGGAACAGTCCGTCGATGGCGAAGCCCTTGAACCCCGGTGTCTCCCCGTGCTCGTTGACGTACAGCAGCTTGGCCAGCTGGTCGTTGTCCAGCACCGGCGAGGGCAGCACGATCTGCCGGCACGACTCGACCGTGGGCTCGAGCAGGTTCTGCTCCGGCCCCACCTTGGACAAGCTCGAGGTGACGAGCTCTTCCCGGATGGCGTCCAACGGCGGGTTCGTCACCTGGGCGAACATCTGGGTGAAGTAGTCGAAGATGAGCCGGGGCTTGCTCGACAGCACGGCGATCGCCGCGTCGTGGCCCATCGACCCCAGCGGCTCCCCGCCGCTGTGGGCCATGGGAGCCAGGATGATGCGCAACTCCTCGGTGGTGTAGCCGAACAGCTTCTGGTGGGTGATGACCGAGGCGTGCTGCGGGGTGAGCATGTGGCGTGGAGGCAGGTCGTCCAAGGTCAGCTGCTGCTCGAGCCACTGGCCGTAGGGGTGCTCGGCGGCGAGCTGTGCCTTGATCTCCTCGTCGTCCACGATGCGGCCCTGGGCGGTGTCGACGAGGAACATCCGTCCCGGCTGCAGCCGCCCCTTGCGCACCACCTTGGCGGGATCGATGTCCAGGACGCCCACCTCGGAGGCCAGCACCACCAGCCCGTCGTCGGTGACCCAGTAGCGGGCGGGCCGCAGGCCGTTCCGGTCCAGCACCCCGCCCACCACGGTGCCGTCGGTGAAGACCACGGCGGCGGGGCCGTCCCACGGTTCCATGAGCGAAGCGTGGTAGCGGTAGAAGGCGCGCCGCGCCGGGTCCATCTGCCCGTGGTTCTCCCAGGCCTCGGGGATCATCATGAGCACGGCGTGCGGCAGCGACCGACCGCTGAGGGCCAGCAGCTCCAGCACCTCGTCGAAGGAGGCCGAGTCGCTGGCCTCGGGGTCGCAGATGGGGAACAGCCGCTCGAGCTCACCGGGGATGAGCGCGCTTTCGAGCAGCGCCTCGCGCGCCCGCATCCAGTTGCGGTTGCCCCGCAAGGTGTTGATCTCGCCGTTGTGGGCCAGGTAGCGATATGGGTGGGCCAGGGGCCACGACGGGAAGGTGTTGGTCGAGAAGCGGCTGTGCACGAGGGCCAGGCCGCTGTCGAAGTGCTCGTCGGACAGATCCGGGTAGAAGCTGCGCAGCTGCAGGCTGGTGAGCATCCCCTTGTACACGAGGGTGCGGGCCGACAGCGACGGCAGATAGGCGCCGATGAGCTCGTGCTCGACCCGCTTGCGCAGGCAGAAGGCCCGGCGGTCGACGGCCAGCGCGTCCACCATGCCGTCGGCGCCGAGCGGGGCCGCCGGTGGATGGACCACGAGCTGCCAGACGGCCGGCATGGCGGCCAGAGCGCTCGCCCCCAGGTCGGTGGGGTCGGTGGGCACCTCCCGCCAGGCCGCCACCACCAGCCCCTCCGCCTCTGCCAGCTGCTCGATCCGCCGACGCGTCTTGGCCGCCTCGTCGAGGTCGGTGGAGAGGAAGACGAGCCCCACGGCATAGGCACCCGGCTCGGGCAGCTCAGCCCCCACGTGTGCCCGCAGGAAGCGGTCGGGCACCTGCACCAGGATGCCGGCGCCGTCGCCGGTCTCCGGCTCCGCTCCGCGGGCGCCGCGATGGTCGAGGTGCTCGAGGGCGCTGAGCGCGTGCTCCACCATGGCGTGGCTGCGCCGCCCGTGCAGGTCGGCCACCATGGCGATTCCACAGGCGTCGTGCTCGAAGCGAGGGTCGTAGAGACCGCGGCGGCCGCCGGCGCCGGGGCTGTGCGCGTGCGAACTGTCCTTCGTGCTGGTCATCGTGCTCCGTGTCCTCGGAGGCGCCCACAAGGGCACCGGCGAGCCGCCCGGGACGACGTTGGCCCAGCTGCAGCCGGAGAAGTTTACCGCCCCTACCATCGAGTTCGTGAACCCCGAATCGGGCTCGGGCGTGGCCCTCGTCCCCGGGCAGGTGGACGTGGTGGTGGTCGGCGCAGGCGTCATCGGGCTGTCGGTTGCCTGGCGCGCCGCGCAGGCCGGCATGAGCGTGGTGACGGCCGACCCGGAGCCCGGACGCGGCGCCTCGTGGGCGGCAGCCGGCATGTTGGCCCCCGTCACCGAACTCCACTACGGCGAAGAGGGGCTACTGGCGCTCAACCTGGCTGCCGCCCGGCGATGGGACGGCTTCGCCGCCGAGCTGGCGGCGGTCGCCGGCCCGGTCGGCTACCTGCGCTCGGGGACGCTGTTGGTGGCGGCCGACGAGGACGACCGCGTGTGGGCACGAGAGCTGTTCGAATACCAGCAGTCGCTCGGGCTCGAGGTCGAGTGGCTGAGCGCCAGCGCGGCGCGGGAGCTGGAGCCTGCGCTCGCCCCCGGCGTGCGGGCCGCCCTGTGGGCGCCGCACGACCACCAGGTGCACAACCGTCAGCTCATCGCCGCTCTGCTTACGGTTGCGACGGCGGCCGGCGCGCAGTTGGTGGGCGAGGCGGTGGAGGAGATCGAGCGCACCGGACCGGCCGTGTCCGGCGTACGACTGGCCTCGGGCCGTTCGCTGTCATGTGGGGCGGTAGTGCTGGCCGCCGGTTGCTGGTCGCCGCTGGTGGGCGGGCTTCCCCCTGCCGCCGTCCCCGCCGTGCGGCCCGTGAAGGGCCAGATCCTCCGTCTCGGTCGCTCCTCCCAGGGACCGCTGCTCGGACGCTCGGTGCGCGCCGTGGTCGAGGGCTCCTCGCTCTACCTGGTGCCCCGACAGGACGGAAGCCTGGTGGTGGGAGCAACCGTGGAGGAGCGCGGCTTCGACACCACCGTGGTGGCCGGCGCCGTCTACGAGATGCTGCGCGATGCGCGGCGCGTCGTGCCCGGCGTGTCGGAGATGGTGCTCGACGAAGCCGTGGCCGGGCTGCGGCCCGGGTCCCCCGACAACGGACCGGTGGTGGGAGCTGTTTCGTCGGTGCCGGGGTTGGTGCTGGCCACCGGCCACTACCGCAACGGCATCCTGCTGGCCCCCGTCACCGCCGACGCGGTGGTTGCGCTGCTCGCCGGAGGCGAACCCCCGCCCGAGCTGGCCGCCTTCGGGCCCGACCGGTTCGCCGCGTCGGCGGTGCCGTGCTGACCGGTTCGCCGCCTCGGCGGTGCCGTGCTGACCGGGCGCCGCCTCGGCGGTGCCATGCTGACAGGGTGGACGTGACGGTCAACGGCGTGGCCGAGCAGCTGGGCGAGCCCCTCACCGTTGCCGACCTGGTGGGCCGCTACTGCAGATGCCCCGACGGGGTGGCCGTGGCGCGCAACGGCGACGTGGTGCCCCGTAGCGCCTGGCCCCACACCCCCCTGCGGGGCGGAGACCGTCTCGAGATCCTCACGGCGGCCCCCGGTGGCTGACGGCAACGCATTCACCATCGCCGGGACCACGCTGTCGTCACGGTTGGTCCTGGGTACCGGCGGCATCTCCAGCCTGGACGTCCTCGACGAGGTCCTCGAGGCCTCTGCGGCGGAGCTGGCCACGGTGGCGCTGCGTCGCGTCGACGCCGCGGCCAGGGGCTCGCTCCTCGACGTGCTGCGGCGCCGTGAGGTGGCGGTGCTGCCCAACACCGCCGGGTGCTTCACCGCCGCCGAGGCCGTGCTCACCGCCAAGCTGGCCCGTGAGGCCTTCGGCACCGACTGGGTCAAGCTCGAGGTGATCGGCGACGAGCGCACCCTCCTGCCGGACGTGGCCGAGCTGCTCGACGCCGCCGAGCAGCTGTGCAACGAGGGCTTCGTGGTACTCCCCTACACCGGCGACGACCCAGTGGCGGCCAAGCGACTCGAGCAGATGGGCTGCGCAGCCGTCATGCCACTCGGGGCCCCCATCGGCAGTGGCCTCGGTATTCGCAACCCGCACAACATCGCCCTCATCGCCGAGTCGTGCTCGGTGCCGGTCGTCCTCGACGCCGGATTGGGCGCACCGTCGGAAGCCGCCCAGGCGCTGGAGCTCGGCTGCGACGCCGTGCTGGTGGCGAGCGCCATCACCCGGGCGCAGCGCCCGGCCCAGATGGCGCGTGCCTTCCGGATGGCGGTCGAGGCGGGAGAGCTGGCCCGATCAGCCGGTCGCATCCCCCGTCGCTTCTACGCTCGGGCCTCGAGCCCGACTGCAGGAACCGCCGACCTGACGCCCTGAACGGCGGGCGTTCCCGCCGCCCGTCGAGAGCTGAGCAGAGCTAGCCGGCGCGCTCTCGCTGTTCGTCGTCCTCGCCGTGCGACTCCGATGGACCCTCGCCCGCGGGCCCCTGGGCGGCGCCGGACGGCACGGCGGTCGGCCGGTTCAGGATGTTCGACACCCGCTGATGGGTGACGCCGAACAAGCGGGCGATGGCGGGGATGCTCGTTCCCTCGGACCGCATGGTCTTCGCCAGGGACCTGCGCAACGTGCCACTCGACTCCATGAGGCGGCTCAGCACGCGGCCGAGCAGCTGCATGGTCCCGGGTTCCTGCTCCTGACGCAGCGCGGAAGTGACTTGCACGCCGGAGCGGCGGGCCTCCCGAAGCCCCTCGATGCGCTCCTGCAGCTGCCGCTGGTCCTTCGAGTTCTGCTCGATGGCGTCGTTCAGAGCGTCGAGGGCGCTGACGACTTCGTCACCTGAATGCTCGGTCACAGGAACTCTCATGTCCTCCAGTCCGCTGGCGGAAACCTTCTCGTGACGGTATGTGGGTACGGTGTGACAAGCAGCGGGAATGCCATGGCGTCGGGGAACGACGGTTGTGGTGGGTAGGCTCGCCGGCCGTGAATCCCCCGGTCGCCCTGACCGTGGCCGGCTCCGATTCGGCGGGGGGCGCCGGGCTGCAGGCGGATCTCCGGACCTTCGCCGCCCTCGGGGTCTTCGGTGCCAGCGTGGTGACGGCCGTGACGGCCCAGAACACGCAGGCCGTCCTCGGGATCGAGCGGATCGATCCCGCCTTCGTCGACCTCCAACTCGAGGCCGTTCTGGGCGACCTGCCGGTGGCTGCGGTGAAGACGGGGATGCTGGCCTCCTCGGCAACCATCGTCGCGCTGTCCCGCTGGGCATCTGCCCACCGTTTGCCCAACTTGGTGGTGGACCCGGTGCTGGTCGCCTCCACCGGGAGGCCGTTGCTCGACGACGGCGCCGTGCACAGCTACCGCGAATCGTTGTTCCCCCACGCCGCCGCCATCACCCCCAATCTGCGCGAAGCGGCGCTGCTCACCGGCATGGCCATCGGGGACGTGGACGACATGGCGACGGCCGCCCGGCTGCTGGCCGACACCGGGGCGACCATGGTGGTGGTGAAGGGGGGCCATCTGGCCGGAGAGACCGCTCCCGACGTCGTCGTGACGGGCGGCCGACTCACCGTGCTCGAGGCCCGTCGGGTGGACACCACCAACGATCACGGCACGGGTTGCACCCTGTCGGCTGCCCTGGCCGCCCGGCTGGCCACCGGCGACAGCCTGCTCGAGGCCATCGCCACGGCAAAGCGATACGTCGGCGATGCGCTCGCGGGGGCGGCCGGCTGGCGTCTCGGCGCCGGGCACGGCCCGCTCGACCACTTCGGCTGGAGCGCCCGCGCCGTGCGCTGAGGCGCCGGTACACTCGCCGGCGCCGGCCACATCGCGCCGTCCGTCACCCATGGCCGATCCCTCCGAACCCGTCGCCGGTCCCTCCGAGTCTCTGGCCGGGTCCGTCGCGCCGTCGGGCCGAGCGATGCCCTCCACCGACGGCGACGGCCACTCGGCCAACGGCCATGCCAACGGCCATGCCAACGGCCATGGCAACGGCCATGGCAACGGCCATGGCAACGGCCATGGGAACGGCCACACCCCGCCTGGCTTCCTCGACCACCTGCCCCGCCGGCCGCCCGGTCCCACGGCCAAGCCGGCGGCCATCGTCTTCGCCATCATCGCCGTCATCTTCCTCGCCGGGTTCGCCGCCGACGAGGTGACGAGCTCACACCACGGCTCGTCGGCGCCGGGCTCCACGCTGGTCAGGGCCGTGGCCGGCACCGGAGGCCTCGTACCGGAGCCGGCAAGCGACGTGCTCGCCGCCATCGTCCAGTCCGGCGAGCCGCCGGCCAACGTCCTGGCCGCCCTGGTGGTGCCGAAGGGCACCAGCGCCGTGCCCGGCACGGCATCGCAGAAGGGCCTGGGACTGTACGACGCAAGCATCGACCTGCAGGCGCCGGCCACCGCCGGCCACATGATCACCTTCGTACGCAGCGAGCTGCGCGCCGGCAGGTGGCAGACGGTGAGCGCAGGCGCCTCGGGCAACTCCTACCAGTTCATCGCCGAGCATCCGGGCAGCGACGGCTACGAGTGGGAGCTCGGCGTCACCATCTCGCCCACCACCTTCAGCCCGGCGACACCCTCGGCGACGCCCTCGAACGGCGTCACCGCATTCCAGATCCGGCTATTTGCCGTCTCCGACGAATAGCGCCGGCAGCCCGTCGCCGTGTGGCGCGGCAGAAGGAGCGTCGACCTACGCCGCCTCGGTTTCCACGGAGGCGAGCGGTGGCTCGACGGCCACCACCGACGCGTGGGCGGTGTCCTCGCTGTCGAGCAGCCAGGCCCATACGAACAGGTCGATCGGGTAGAGGAAGTAACCGATTCGCGTGGCAGGGGCCAACAAGATCGCCACCGTCATGGCCCAGGCGACCAGACGCGCCACCGCTGCTGGGGTTCGCGGCCGCCGGCGGAGGAGCACGTAGCCGAGCGCCACCACCCCGGCGCCCGCCACCACCAGCGGGAACAGGTGATGCGCTCCCGGGAACACCGAGACCACCAGGTGGCCGACGAGTGGGGATGCGGCGGGAGAGCGGATACCGGCGAGACCCAACGGGAAGCGCACGACGTTGTCCATGAACGCCGGGACATTGGACAGCGCGGTGGGAAGGATGACCGGAACGGTCACCGCCGCCATGCCGCCCAGCAGGAGCAGTGCCGGCCTCCTGCCGGTCCGTCCCTGGCGGTCACGCGCCACCAAGAAGGCGAGCAGGGCCAGCGGCCAGGCGGTGATCTTCATCGAGGCAGCGATCCCCAGAGCGAACCCGGCGGCCAGGGGTCGTCGGCGCTGCGCCAGTATCAGCCCCAACAGCAAGAAGGCCACCACCGGCAGGTCGTCGCCGCCGGTCGCCAGGGGAAGGGCGGCGGTGGGGAGCACGGTCATGCTCTGCAGGGTCAAAAGGCGCGGCCCGGTGGGGCCGCGGCACAACGCCAGAGCGGCGATCACCACCACGATGGTGATGAGGGAGAACGCGACCCGCGCATCGGTCAACCTCGGTGGTGCCTTGGTGCTGCTCGGCAGGCCGAACAGCGACATGAGTGGGAGGTACGGGTTGTACACGTCGTAGGCCGGTTGGCCCGCCGGGGCGTGTACCTGGCCCCTGCTCCCGTCCACCAGTTGGTAAGGATCCTGACGATGGGCCAGGCGCTTACCCGAGTCCATCACCACGGCCACTTCGGGCTGCAGGTGGGTGGTCCCGCCGCCTTGCGCCTGCCAGAGGATCTCGAGCGACAGGGGCATGAGTGTGGCCCCGACGAGCACGGCCAGGAACACCAACATGCGCGGCGTGGTCCAGTGCCAGTGCCGGTCGCCGTCGACGGGCGGCGTCCACGGGTCTGCGGCGTGCCGCTGCCTTCGCGCCAGCAGCGCCGAGGCCACCCCGCCAACCGCGTAGGGAACGGTGGCCAGCTCGCCCCACTGCCGGTAGAGGGCGATGCTCGACGTCCTGGCGGTGATCACGGCGAACAGGGCGGAGCAGGCATAGAGCACGGCGTCGCGCTCCTGGGGACTCCACGCCGTCACGACCCGGACCACTCGGGCCCGCAGTGCGCCGGCCATGGCCCAATGCTAGGCGAGCCGCCTCTGCGGAGATCGGAGATCCCCGTGGCCGGGCCCGGAGCGCCTCGTCGCCAGGGCCGAGACCTCCGTGACGATCGTAGGCTCGCCGCCATGGCCGATCCTGGGGCCCGGGCGGCAGCAGCGGAGGCGTTCGACGCCTTCGTGGTCCGGCGCAGTGGCGAGGGGGTCCAGGCCGGGGTCGAGCGCCTGGCGGCGAGCGATCTACCCCCCGGCGAGGTCCTGCTGCGCGTGGACTGGTCGGGGGTCAACTACAAGGACGCCATGGTCAGCACCCCCGGCAACCGGGTGGCGCGCATCTCGCCGCTCGTGCCGGGCGTGGACCTGGCCGGCACGGTGCTGGCGACGCAGACGCAGGACGTTCAGGTCGGCCAGAGCGTGCTGGCCCACGGACATGACATCGGCGTCGCCCGCCACGGAGGATTCGCCGTCCTGGCCCGCCTCCCGTCGGAGTGGGTGCTGCCCATGCCCGACGGCCTCGATGCCCGTCGGACCATGGTCATCGGGACGGCTGGGTTCACCGCCGCGCTGTCCGTCGACGAGCTGGAGCGCCACGGGCTGCTTCCGGGAAGCGGACCAGTGCTCGTCACGGGGGCCGCCGGCGGAGTCGGATCAATGGCGATCGCCATCTTGGCCTGGCGCGGGTACGAGGTCGTGGCCTCGACCGGGCGACAGACCGAGGAGCCATGGCTGCGGGGTCTGGGCGCCGCCCAGGTCATCAGCCGCCAGGCGCTGGAGGATGCTCCCGGGCGCGTGCTCGGCTCCGAGCGCTGGGCCGGAGCCGTCGACTGCGTGGGCGGCGACACCTTGGCCAAGGTCCTGCGCGGTCTCCGTTACGGAGCAGCGGTAGCGGCCAGCGGACTCACCGGTGGCTCGGGGCTCGAGACGACGGTGTTCCCTTTCATCACTCGCCAGGTGGCTCTGTTGGGCATCGACTCGGTCCTCACCTCCCGGTCCCGGCGGCAGGAGATCTGGCACCGGTTGGGTGACGACCTGCAGCCGCCCGATCTCGAGTCGCACGTCGACTCGGAGGTGTCCCTGGACCAACTGGAGGAACCGCTGCGGCGGATCCTCGACGGACGAGTGCGCGGCCGGGTGCTCGTACGGCCCGGGTGACGGCCGTCGGTTGCTGCACGGCCGTCGGTTACGGCGCGGTCGTCTCGGTCTCGGGCGACGTGGCGCCGAAGATCGGTGACACCGTCAGCTGCCCACCGTCACAAGCAGTCACGGTCTCGGTGATGCTCAGATAGTCGACGTCTCCGGGCAGTGTCACCCACATCGAGGCGCCCGAGGCGCACGCCGTCGACCCGCTGGGAACGTCGGAGTAGGCGAGGTTGAAATAGGCCACCGCTTGCGCGGCCAACGTCACCGGTGCGGCGACGAAGTCGGTGAACAGATAGGAACCGCCTCGCACCACGGCGGTGGGCAGCTCGTCGCCCCAGGCATCGATGACCTGCACCGACGGGTAACCGTCGAGCGAGCAATTCTCCTCGGCCGTGTTGTGGAGCCGTACCGTCAGTTCGATGGTCCCGGCCGCACCCTGCATTCCCGACACCGACCCCAACAGCATGGCGGCCGTCCAGCGGATTGCGCCGACCCCGGTTGGCGAGGTGGTGGAGGTGGTCGACGACGAGGTGGCCGAGGAGGGGGGCACGGACTGCGTGGTGGAGGTCGAGCCGCTCGGGGAGGAGCACGCCGATAAGGCCACGGCGGAGACGAGACCGGCGAGGACGACCAGGAAACCGGCAGAAGGATGCGCCGTGCGCGAGCGGTCGTCCAGCGCGGACGTGGTCAGGAGCTGAAGTCCTCGGGCTTCACCGTGTCGAGGAATTGGCGGAACTCGCCGACCAGCTCGTCGGGATTGGCGTCCCCGTCCTCGTCCTCGTCGGCGGGGAGGAGGATCCCCTCTGCGTCCATGAGCTCGTCCGACACGAACAGCGGGCTCGAGGTGCGCACGGCCAGTGCCACGGCGTCGGACGGGCGGCTGGACACCGTGATCATGCCGTTGCCCCGGCGCAGCTGCAGCTCGGCGTAGTAGGTGGCGGCCCGGAGCTCGGTGATGACGACACGCTCGAGCTCGGCGCCCAGCGCGTTCACCACGTCGCGCAACAAGTCGTGCGTCATGGGCCGCGGGGTCGCCACCCCCTGAATGGCGAAGGCGATCGCCGTGGCTTCGGGTGCGCCGATGAAGATGGGCAGGGTGCGCCCCAGGCCTTGGGTCTCCGTCAACAGCAGCACCGGGGTGTTCGACTGGAGGTCCACTCGCACCGCGCTGAGCCGGACTTCGACCATGCCTGAAACTTACCGCCCATAGAGGTCGGCCACATACGCGTCGGGGTCGGCCGCCAGGCGCCCGGGATCGGCGGCAGCCACCAGCGGAAGGTTGCGGTAGCGGCCGGCGACGTCCAGGCCGTAGCCCACAAGCAGGTCGTCGCCGATCTCGAAGCCGACGAAGCACAGCTCGACCGGGACGATGCGCCGGGACCGCCGGTCGAACAGCGTGCACACCTCCACAGAGGCGGGTCCGCGCCGGCGCAGCTCGCCCAGGACGTAGGTGCAGGTGAGGCCGGTGTCGACCACGTCCTCCACCAGGACCACGCTGCGACCGTGGATGTCGTGGTCCAGGTCCTTCGTGATGCGGACACGCCCCGTGCCCTCGGCGTAGGCGGAGATGCCCAGGAAGTCGACCTCGCAGGGAGCCGTGATCCGTCGCACCAAGTCGGCCAGGAAGAACAAGCTGCCCTTCAGCACCGCCACCAGGAGCAGGTCCTCGGGGTACGCCCTCGACAGCTCGGCGCCGAGACGGCCGGCCGTCGCGGCCAGCTCCAGGCTGCTGCGCACCGGGCGGACGCCGCCCTCCCTCACCCCCCGAGCTGGTCGCGCAGGACCCTGGCCAGGAGCACGGCGCGCAACTCCTGGCCGAGTCGCGCCAACTCCGCCACGGTGTCGTGCGCCCGTTGCCGTGACTCCGGGTTGCGTTGCTTGAGCAGCGGAAGGACCACCTGCTCGATGAAGCCCGCCTCGCGATCGGCTGCGTGCTTGTGCAAGCGGAGATGGCGCGCTTCGACCCCGAAGCCGGCAAAGGCCTGCGCCAGGCGGGCCACCTCCAGTGCCTGCTGGCCGTAGTACGTGACGCCACCGACGACCCGTCCCGACAGCAGGCCATAGGACTCCAGTGCGTGCAGGTTGGCCGGTGAGCAGCTGCTGGCCGCCGCCAGCTCCTCGAGAGTCATGTCCCCCTCGGCCAGGACGGCCGGAGCGGGCGATGGCTTGGCCGGCGCCGACCGGGCCCGCTCGGGCGTGTTTTCCTCGCCGCCGCGCGGCGCGGCGGGCTCGACGTCGGCGACGCCGACCGGTGGCCCCGGTTCGGCGACGTACAGCCCCGCTGTCGCCGGCGTCTGCTCGCTCGGGACCATGCCGGGCAGCGGTGGACCGCCCCCGCGCCGACGGCTCGCCACCGTGGCCGGCCTGGAGGTGCCGGTGGTGGCCGCGGTGCCTGCGCCGGCCCGGGCGTTTCGGCCGTTGCCCTGGCCCTCGACATGGCCCTCTGGATCATCCTCCAGGCGGCCCTTGATGACCTTGAGGGGCAGGAAGTGCTCACGCTGCTGGCGCAGCACCCACCGCAGCCGCTCCACATCGGGCTCGTAGAACTTGCGGTACCCCGAGGGGGTGCGCTCGGGATTGACCAAGCCCTGGCTCTCGAGGAAGCGGATCTTGGAGATGGTGATGTCGGGGAACTCCTGGCGCAGCAGCGTGAGCACGTCGCC
>DATHCF010000324.1:0-5836 GCA_035319705.1 Acidimicrobiales bacterium
ATCAAGGCCCCGCCACGGCCTGCCGGAGACTCTACGTTGCCGCGGTCCCGGCAGATTGCTTCTACAGACGTGGACAGCGTCCGCAAAGAAGGGAGCTTCGGAGGCCGGGCCCAGGGTCGGGCAGCCGCTCGTAATGAAAACTATGTGCGGCCTCCCCAGCCCGGTCGAACCGATCGGCATTGCCGGGAGGAGGATGCCCTGGCAAGGGGCGTGACGAGGAACTCCGAGGATCAGGCCGCCCTGGTATGACGGCGTGATCTCGGATGGGTGTCTGCCCGAGCCAGGTCGCGCAGAGCGGCACTTCCCGGAGTGCGTCCAGCAGCTCGGACGCCATGACGACAAGGAGGTCATCGTGACTTAACCGAGCGACAAGCTGAGGGCAGCCAGCCGGTGCAAGTCCGGTCCGGGGAGACGCCAGGGTCCTTGGTAGCTGGCTCCCGGCGTCGGGAGAGATCCCGGCGTCGAAGCGGAGCGACGACACCGCAGCAAGGCGGTGGCAACTGGCCAGTCCGCAACGCAAGTGAAGCCCGACAAGCGTCGTAGTGCCGGTCTGCCCGAGAGGGTGGAACAAGGAGGAGCCGAGCCTGTTCCGGAAGGGCGAAGGCCACGGACAGCACCTGGGATCCTGGAGCGGGTGCCCAAGAACCTCCCGGCGTAATGGGCGTGGAATGGTCAGAAGGTTGTCCTCGGAACTGGAGAGACCCTCCTCGGCCTCGGGTCTGCGGCCCGAGCAGCAAGCCTTCCTATAACCGGCGATCCCGGGAAGCGGCAGGCAGCCGAGAGGGAGTCGGAGGGGGCTGTAGTAGTGACGATGGGCAGGACAACACAACCTGCCCGGAGCGAAGGGCCCCTGCTTCACCGATGCACGTAGAAGAGACGAGGGGCTCTGATGAGTGCCGAGCATTCGGCTAGATCCGTCAGCGAGACCGAGGGTGTCGACAAGGTCCGAGCGCTCCAACGCGTGCTCTACCGCAGTGCCAAGTCGGATCCCGCCCGTCGCTTTCATGCCCTGTATCACCACGTCGCCCGCAGCGACATCATGTGGAGGGCTTGGGGCAACGTGGCGGCAAACCGAGGAGCCCCCGGCGTCGACGGTGTTTCCATCAGCGATGTCGAGGACTCCGGGGTGGGGGAGTTCCTCACCGGCCTTGCCGAGGAGCTGAAGGCGAAGAGCTATTGCCCGAAGCCGCTTCGGCGAGTGCACATCCCCAAGCCCGGACAGCCTGGCAAGACCAGGCCGCTCGGGATCCCATGCGTCTGTGACCGGGTGGTCATGGCGGCGGCGAAGATCGTCCTCGAGCCCATCTTCGAGGCCGACTTCCTGCCCTGTAGCTTCGGCTTCCGGCCGAAGCGCTCGGCCCACATGGCCAACGAGGTCATCCGGGCCGAGGCCAACCGGGGAGCGGACTGGGTACTCGACGCCGACGTGTCGGACTGCTTCGGCTCCATCGACCACGAAGCCTTGATGGCGCTTGTCGCCAAGCGGGTCGTGGATCGCCAGATGCTGAAGCTCATCCGCAGCTGGCTTCGGGCAGGGGTGTTGGAGGATGGGGTCGTGGCCGACGTCGAGTCGGGCACACCCCAGGGATCACCCATCTCGCCGTTGCTCGCCAACATCGCATTACACGTCCTTGACGTGGAGTGGGAGAAGGTCGGGCGCCGGCTGGGGGTACTTGTGCGTTTCGCCGACGATTTTGTCGTCCTCTGCGCTTCGAAAGCTCGGGCCGAAGAGGCCAGGGCTAGGGCCGGAGCGGTGCTTTCGACTCTGGGTTTGCAGCTGCACCCGGAGAAGACCCGCATCATCCGGCTCACTCAGGGCGAGGAGGGCTTCGACTTCCTGGGCTTCCACCACAGAAAGGTGGAGGCCTGGCGGTGGCCGGGGCACTTCTACCTCCAGCGCTGGCCGTCGAAGAGGGCCATGGGCTCCATCAGAGACAAGGTCAGGGCTGCGACGGATCGGAAGTTCGTGGGCTACTCACTGGAGGCGGCGGTGGACCGCCTTAACCCCGTGCTTCGGGGCTGGGGCAACTTCTTCCGTTACGGGAACTCCGCACGGAAGTTCACCTCCGTCGACAGCTACGTCCACATGCGCCTGGCCATGTTGGCCAGCGCCAAGTACGGCTTGTCGCATCGGAACTGGGCCAAAGGCAACCGCTTCGACCTGCAGTGGCTGTCCGGCCTGGGCGTTTATCGCCTCACGGGGACGGTGCGCCGATGGGAGAGGGCGCATGCCTGACGGTGAACGGAGTCGGGGAGCCGTGTGCGGGAGAACCGCATGCACGGTTCGATAGGGGGCCGCTGGCGAAACGGGAGCGGGATCGGCCGAGGTGGGCGAGGAAGCGGCAAGCCCAGCGCCCGGACGCCGGTCCACGGACGATCAGCCAGCGGCCTACCTCCCTGCTCGCCCTGTCGATACTCTCTGAGCGTTACGGGGCGGTTTAGCCCTATGGGGTCAGGTGAACGGAGACACGAAGGAACTGCTCGACCATGGCATTGACCTGGTCGGCTGCAAAGAGCTGGTTGAAGTGCCCAGCCCCGACTGTCACAGCGCTCTGGAAGAGGGGGTTAAGCGCCTGGAGCGTCTTTGTGTCGTCCGCATCTCCCGTTGCCGAGATGTGCAGCGCCGGAACCGTCAGGGCGCGAGCCGCAATCCGACCGTCCCATTCGACGAAGCCGGTTAACAAAGCCGCTGAGATCTCCTGAGGGCAGGAAGACATCTGCTTGATGATCTTTTCCCTGCGCTCCCGATCATCGGTGTCGAGGAACAACGCCGCGATGAACTGGTCACGCACAACTTCGAAGGCGTCGCTGTGGAGGCCTTCGACCAGTGCGTGAAGACTGGCGGTTAGCTCTGGGGTCCGGGCGACAGTGAACTCGATCGTCACAATCGCCCTCGGTAGGGCAGGGTGCCGGGCAGCCAGCTCGAGAACCACAGCTCCCCCCAGGCTGTGGCCCATTATGACCGGATGATCAAGCTTGAGCGTCTCACACAGCCATGCGACATCGTCAGCCAGAACGTCGATGCCGTAGGTCACTGGCGACGGATCGCTCATGCCGTGACCCCGAAGATCCAGAGTGACCGTCGAGTGGGTCTTTCTGAAGTGCTCGACCTGAGGAACAAAGTACGAGTGGTCGCACGTCCACCCATGAACGAAAACCATGGGCGGAGACCCGTCGCCCTCCTTCTCGTAATACAGCCGAACGCCATCTCGTGTGGCTGTCGGCATCCCAGCCGTCCCCTTCCCGTTCGATCACCCGTCCGCTGCCTCGGCGTATCGAGTATCAGGGACTGCGATGATTGGAGTCAGTCTTGCCGGTTATCCGTAGGAGCGCTCGGAAACGCTCGGACGATTCCCAGCCAGTCCGAACAAGACCGCCCGAGTATGCCGGAGGCCGGATGCCCTGGCTAGAGCCGATAACCCAGCGCCGGGGGGCCACACCATCCTGGTAATCCCCCCCCGGAGCGATCTCGGGCGGGTCGGTCGTCCAGTCAAAGCGCGATGAAGCACATTCAGGGCGGTCGGGCCACAGGGGCGAACGCTCCGTGGAAGGCGTCTATCGGCTCTGGGTGGTCCTCCGTTGGCGGCGCAGGCTGGATGTCGACAAGAACTGGGGGTTGGGCATGACCGACATCACGGCGCTGGCTGTGGTTCAGAAGGCGTTGGCCAGCGACGATCTGGAGGAGTTCGTAAAGCTGTGGGATCCGGATGGGGTGTGGACCCATTCGGGCTCCTCACGGATCTCTGGGCCCCACACTGGTCACTGGGAGATCACCGAAATGGCCCGCCTCGTAGCCGAAGTCAGCCGCGGGACCTTGAGGACGCAATCCATTGAACTGGTTGCTGCCGGCGAGGACTCCGTGCTGGGATACTTCCACCTAGAGGCTCAACGGCCCGGGGCCAGAATCAACCAAAACGGGTTCCAGAGGTGGGTGGTCCGCGACGGAAAGATCCTGTCGCTTGAGAACGTGTATTGCGATCAGGACGAGATCGACAAGTTCTTTGAGTAGAGCACCTTTCGATAGCGGACCGGTGGATACGGGCGGACGGTTGTGGGGTTCGATCCAGCGATGGTGCCCAGGCGCAACGAGAGGTCGCTGAGTGGGTCCGAGCAGTATCGCTCCTAGCCGCAGGATATTGGTCGGGTTTTCCCGGGCCTGATGTGTCGACAAACACTGGCACGTACCGGGCGGGGTCTACTTCGACCGTCTCGCCCCTCTACTGCGGGTCAGTGTAGGTCTCGACAGGGGCATCGTTGACACCCCACTCGACATTGTTCCAGCTCCCCTGGGCGTAGGAGCTGTACCAAAGCGAACCGTCCTGATGGGCTGAGAAAACCTGCGGGGCACCGTCGCTTTGGAGCAGGACACCGAATAGCTGGCTGGTGGTCGACCCGGGTGGCTCGACTGTTCCGGAACCCCACCCGGGTTGGCTCATGCTGTAGAAGTAGTTGAGCACAGAACCACTCGGGCCGAGAACGAAAACCGACGGAGCACCATCAGGCTGAAGCGTCACCACGGGCGATGAGAACGCGAGACCCGCGCCTGCGACTCTCGCAGAGCTGAACTGCGCAGGTGCGGGGTAACAGGAGAGGCAAGCCGTCATCGTGTTTTCAGAGGCCCAATAGTTGATCAGGGAGTCGTTCGGCCCGACGAAGAACAGCGAGAGGTAATCTTGTTCATCGGGTTGTAGCACGACAGCGGGCGAGGAATAAACCGATCCATTTCCCGCAATAACTTCGGACTGCCAACTGCCAAGGTAATAGAAATACCCGATCAGCGAGTGATCCGGTCCTTCGACAAACACCTCCGGCTCACCGATTGAATAGGGAGGGGAAGTGGCGGCGGCAGGAGCACCGAAGGCCGAACCGGCGCCTGCCACTATGCCCAACCCCCAGGTGCCTTGGCTCGGGATGTACCAGTAGTTGCGAAGCGAGTTGTCCGGTCCCACGAAAAAGACCGAGGGCGAGCCGTTGGGCTGCAAGATGGCCACCGGGGTGGACTCCACCCCGGTGGAGGCGATTTCTGCCGAATCCCAGGCCCCGCTCACGTACCAGTAATTCCAAAGCGAGCCACCCACGCCCTGGAAGAAGATGCTCGGCGATCCATCGGGCTGCAGGACGGCAACTGCCCGGGAGGTGGCAAACCCAGAAGTGACCGAGTTGGCCGGAGGCGATGTCGTGTAAAAGGCAATGGGATACCTCGGCCACCCGCCGTTGGCGTACCAGCTGTTGTATACGATTCCGTTTGCCTGAATGAAGATTGACGGTGCGCCGTCGGGCTGCGGGACGACGGCGGAGCTGACGCCACCGTAGGACGGGCCAGGTGCAGCGGCTTCGTCTTGAGCACTGGCGGGTGCGCTTCCGACTCCAGCGAGCAACGCTGCTACCAAGAGCGTTCCAACGGTCGTGAGGCACAACGGCAGAAGCCTGGGGGCAAACCTCAGAAGCACGTTTCGATTCTGTCGCCTTGGGGCCTCGGCAGGCCAGGGACGAAGGTCAGCAACCCAGGCACTGCCGGTGTTCGGGTGCCCTGGTCAGGACCTCGGCCGAGACGCCCGACAGCCGGGGCGGCCGGTAACGCGCTCCGGCGTGATCTCGGGCGGGTGGCCCCCTGGCAAGGCGCGATGTAACGGCACGTACCGCGCACCCCTCTCATCGAACTCAGGCGCACGGGAATTGATGCACGTACTGCATACCCTGGCTGTTCGGGACTGGGCTGGAAACTCAGTTGCGGTCGGGATACTTGGGGGCGGGTCCTATCTCGCCGGTGGCTCCCGCTGTTCCCACGACTCCGAACGCGCCGGACATTCCGTTGTTCCCGCTCGAGTTGCAGGAG
>DATHCF010000325.1:0-5144 GCA_035319705.1 Acidimicrobiales bacterium
CGAGGACCTCGCGGAAGTCGTCGGTGAACCACGACTCGTGTCGTGCCTCCACGGCGACGCGGACGGGCTCGGGAAAGCTCCGCAAGGTCCGGTCGAGGTCGTCGAAGCGCGCCGGCAGATCGGGGGGAAGTTGCACGAGAACGACGCCGAGCTTGCCGTGGAGGCCCGCCGCCGCGTCCATCAGCCGACGCACCGGCTCCTCGGGATCGCGCAGCCGCTTCACGTGGGTCAGATAGCGACTGGCCTTGACGGTCAGCACGAAGTCTTCGGGCGTCCGCTGCGCCCAGGACGTGAAGGTGGCGGGAGCCGGCAAGCGGTAGAAGGTGTTGTTCACCTCCACCGTGCGAAAGGACCGGGCGTAGTACTCGAGCCAGCGGCTCTGGGGGAGGTCCTCGGGGTAGAAGCGTCCGCGCCAGGAGTCGTACTGCCAGCCGGACGTCCCGATGAGTACTGTCAGCTCACGACCTCCCGTCACCTCGATCGACCCAGGAGAAAGCGGACGAGGGCGCCCGGCCGGCCACCGCCGTCGTCATCGGTCCTCGTCCGGTGCCATAGTTATAGTTAGGCCATCGCCGAGAGACCGACGGCCTGATCGAAGAACGCCGGCGGGCCTTCCAGAGCTCCATGGCCCGTCTGGCCGACCTGGCTGCCGGCTTCACGGATCCCGAGGAGCTGTGCAACCACGTTCTGGCCAACGTGTCGAGCGCCCGGGACGACACATCGCCCTGCTCGCCATGGCACTCGCTCCTCGCCGATCGACCTCTACCTCGACCCGGACCGGGTGTCCGGGACGCGCCAATCGGATACCAACCAACGGCCGAAGAAAGGGGGCATTCCGTTGGGACTCATCCTGTTGGTCCTGCTGCTGGCGCTCATCCTCGGGGGGCTGGGGTTCGCGGTCCACGTTCTGTGGATCGTGGCCTTGATCGTGTTCCTGTTCTGGCTGATCGGCTTCGGCGTCGGCCGGAGCGAGACTGCCGGCCGACGCCACTGGTATCGCTGGTGAGGGGCTCGCCCACAACTCCTGCACAAGGGGCAGCCGCCTGGAGAGACCATCCGCCGATAGCGGCGCGGCACGGCGGAGAATGGGTGTGGCTCTCCCCCGAGAGCAGGGTGGTCCGTACGCGCACACCCACCGGTCAGGTGCAGGAGGCAGGCTCGAGTGTCCCTTGCTCGCTCGGCTCATGGGCAGAAGCTCACACCGCCCGCCATCGCCGGCATCGGCGCGGTCAGCGGGTACGGATGGGGCGAGAAGTGTCTCCGCGCCGGCTTGTACAGCGGGCGTTCGGCCGTGCGGCCGCGCCGCGGGTTCCTTCCTTGGGCGCCCCGGGTGCCGGCCTGGTTGGCGCTGGCCGATGACGAGGGCGCTCCGTCCGCAGCCGGCACCCGCGCCGGACGGGCCCTGCGCTTCGCCGTTCACGAGGCGTTGTCGGACGCGGCCGATCGCGGCTGGCGTCGATCGGAGATGCTGGGGCTCATCCATGGTGCCGACGCGTTGGAGGTGACCTGGGCGGAGCTGACCGACGAGCTCGGGATCGGCGGGCCCGCCATGTCGATGACCGCCGGCGCCGCGTCCGGGGCTACCGCACTGCTCACGGCGAAGTGCTGGATCGAAGGCGGAGTGGCCGAGGACGTGCTCGTTGTGTGCTCAGACCTGCCGCTCACCCCGGAACGCATCCAGGACAGGGCGGCGAGCTACAGGGTGGATTCCCCTGCCGCCTGTCTGCCCTTTCAGCAGGGGAGCTCCGGCTGCAATCCCGGTGAGGCCGTGGTGGCACTGGTGGTGGCGCGCTCGTCCCCGTCGGCCTACGCCCGGGTTCTCGGGGGAGCCGTCGTACACGCCGCTGTGGAAGGAGAGAGGGTCGACGCCGGCAGATTGCGCTACGCCATGGAGCGGGCCATGGCCGACGCCGAGGTGTCGCCGGCGGACATCTCCTATTTCAACGCCAACGGTGCCGGCGACCCGGCCACTGACGCGCTCGAGGCGGAGGTGGCCGACGAGGTGCTCGACTCGGTGGCGGGCGTGTATTCGCTCAAGCCCCTTGTCGGCGACTGCGGTGCGGCCGCCGGCACCGTCGAACTGCTCGGGGCCCTGTACGGCTTCAGCACCGGCGTGGTCCCTGCACCGGCCCGCCTGGCACCGGGACATCCGCGACTGCTCGACGGGCCGACCGCCTCGGTGGACGGGGTCGTGGTCAAGGCGTCGATCGGCAATACCGGCGAATGCGGAGTGGTGGTGGTGGCGCCGGTCGACTGATCCCGCCGGTCAAATGGGCGAATCGGCGGGGACCGTCCCGAGCACGCCGCGTTGGTAGTCCTCGAAGGCCTGGGCGATCTCGGCCTTGCTGTTCATCACGAACGGCCCGTAGGCGACCACCGGCTCGCCGATAGGGCGGCCCCCGAGCACGAGGACGTCCAGCTCCGGATGACGGCTCTGTTGGCGCACACCAGCGCGCACCGCCACTGTGTCGCCGGCGCCGAGCACCGCCAGCTGTCCGGTGCGGACCGGTTGGTCGGTACCTGCCACGGTGCCCTCGCCGGACAACACGTAGACGAGGGCGTTGAACGCCGGATCCCAAGGGACCTCCAGCTCGGCGCCGGGGCTCACGGTGGCGTGCACCATGGCCATCGGCGTGTGGGTGACCCCCGGCCCGCTATGCCCGGCGAGCTGGCCGGCGATCACCCGGACAAGAGCGCCACCGTCCGCAGAGGCGAGGAGGCCCACGGCGATGGCGCGCAGGTCCTGGTAACGCGGCGCCACCCACTTGTCCGCTCTGGGCAGGTTCACCCAGAGCTGGATGCCGTGGAACAACCCGCCGCTCGCCACCAGCTGCTCCGGCGGGCGCTCGATGTGGAGGATGCCGGCGCCAGCGGTCATCCATTGGGTGTCGCCGTTGGTGATGAGCCCTCCGCCACCGGTCGAGTCGCGGTGCTGGAACGTGCCGTCGATCATGTAGGTGACCGTCTCGAAGCCCCGGTGGGGGTGCCACGCCGTGCCCTTCGGCTCACCCGGGGCGTACTCCACTTCACCCATCTGGTCCATGTGCACGAAGGGGTCGAGACGGGCCAGGTCGACGCCGGCGAAGGCCCGTCGTACCGGGAACCCTTCGCCTTCGAAGCCGGAGGGGGCGGAGGTGACCGAGATCACCGGACGCCGGCGGGCACCGGCCGGCACCGTGATCGGCGCCAGCGTGCTCCAGTCGTCGACGGTCACTGCCGGCATGTATGACCTCTTCCTCTCGAACGTGCTGCTTTCGCTCCCGCTCGCCATCGAGCGACACCGAACATGAACAGCACATGGCCGTGCCTCATTCCGCCGGCGGCAGGGCCACGCTGTTACAGGGTCATCCGCTCCCCCGCCTTGGCCTCCACCCGCTCCCCGCCCGACAGGACCCACACCGATCGCCTGCCGGCAACCAGCCACGACGAGCCGTCGCCGACGAGCGCCGTCTCCTCGTCGATACCGAGCAGGGTGGTTCCCGGGGGCTGCCACCTGGCGTAGTGCTGCAGCGCTTGTGGCCGCCACTGTCCGACGACGTCGAAGTGCGGGATGACGGCCAATTCGGGCAGGACGCCGAGGCCGTTCGGCTGGCCGTCCGGCACTCCGGTCGCGCTCCGGCCGTCCAGCGCCGGCGCCCCACTGGTGAGGGCCATGGCGCCGGCAGAGCATCCGGCCAGGGCGGCGCCGCTGTGCCAGGCAGCCACGATCGCGCTCCACACGCGGGTGTGGCGCAGCGTCGCCGTCAGGTGATGCGGATCGCCACCTGAGAGATAGATCAATCCCACGCCATCGAGCCGCGCCGCCAACTCGGGATCGTCGGCGTCGTCCCGGTCGCGCACCGGGACCGGCACCGGCTCCACACCCATGAGGCGATAGTGCGCGTCGCCGAGCTCGAGCCAGTACCGGACCCGGTCGTGACCTTCCCGTGCGGCGGCGGTGGGCAGGAAGGCGGCGCGAGGCGCCCGGCCCCGCAGCAGCTCGCGGTCGACCGGTTCCATGACCGGCAGGAATTCCCCGCTCCCGGCCAGCGCGATCGGTCCCGGCGAGTCAGCCACACTCGACGGCGACGGTACTCGACAAACGCAGCGGCGCGGGCCGTGGCCCTTCGGGCCTCTGTGGGCCCGCCCTCCGGGAGGGCCCCGGTAGGCTGAAGCGGTGACCACGCTCGGGTCGCCGCAGCTCCCAGCGGTCGAGTCCGAACCCGTCGAACTGCGCACGGCCGACGGGTTGCGACTTCGAGGCCGGTGGCGTCACGGCGAAGCGGCATCGGCGTCGGTCGTCGTCGTGCACGGCTTCTCCGCCACGCAGGACAACACCGGCGTGCGCGCCCTGGCCGAGGATCTCGCTGCTGCCGGTTACCACGTCCTCACCTATGACGCCCGAGGGCACGGGAGCTCTGAAGGTTGGTGCGGCGTGGGAAGCACCGAACACATGGACGTCGCCTGCGCCGTGCATGCGGCTCGGTCCAAGGGACTGCCGATCGTGCTCGTGGGCGTGTCCATGGGCGGCGTGGCGGTGGCCGGCTTCCTGGCCGACGCCCCCCGGGACGAGAGCAACCCGGGCGTGGCAGGGGCGGTGCTCGTGAGCACCCCTTCGCGATGGCGTACCCGCATCTCGCCGTTGTCGTTGGTCACCGCTCTGCTCACCAAGACCCGTCCCGGCCGTTGGGTGGCGTCGCGTCACCTGAGGGTGCGCATCGCCCCGCGGTGGAGGACCGGCCAGCCCCTGGAGGACCTGCTTCGGCGAGTGGACGCCCCCTTGGCCGTGGTGCACGGCGTGAAGGACCGCCTGCTGTCCCATGAGCACGGGCGCCGGCTGCACGCCTCGGCGGCCGGGCCGAGCCGTCTCGAGCTGGTGGAAGGCATGGGACACGGCATCGACGCCTCCAGCCTGCACGCCACCGTGGGAGCCGTGGGCTGGGTGCTCAGTTCCGCCCGGGGGACTCCCACCACCACGCCAGCCCGATGACCCCCGGCCCGGTGTGGGCGACCATCACCGGGCCGAACTTCCCCACCAGGGCGGTGGCCGGCTCGACCTCGGCCTCGACCTTCTCGAGCAGCGCAGCGGCATCCTCGTCGCGCATGGCGCTCAGGGCGACGACGTGCAGCTTCCCGGCATCCGGAATGGACTTGCGCCACTGCGC
>DATHCF010000326.1:0-6670 GCA_035319705.1 Acidimicrobiales bacterium
AGCGACAGCGCCGGGCAACCGCTCGTCACCGAAGTGCTGCGGCCGGGATATCGCTACAAGGGCCGGGTGGTGCGCCCGGCCATGGTGAAGGTGCGTGGCTGATGCCGCCCCAGCGCGAGTGGCTGGAGAAGGACTACTACCAGGTGCTCGGTGTGCCGCCCACCGCCACCGACAAGGAGATCACCCGCGCCTATCGCAAGCTGGCCAAGCAGTACCACCCGGATGCCAATCCAGGATCGGAGGAGCGCTTCAAGGAGATCTCGGCTGCCTACGACGTGCTCGGCGACGACGCCAAGCGCAAGGAGTACGACGAGATCCGCCGCCTCGGCGCGGCGGGCCTCGGCGGCTTCGGCGGCGGCTTCGGCGGACCCGGCGGCCAGACCTTCCGCATCGAGGACCTGGGGGACCTGGGCGACCTGTTCGGCGGGCTGGGTGGCATCTTCGGCGGCGGCCGCCGTCAGCGCGCCGGCGGGCCCCGTCGCGGCGCCGATCTCGAGACCGAGCTGCACCTGTCGTTCGAGGACGCCGTGCGCGGCATCACCACGTCGGTGAACGTCGCCGGCGAAGCGCGCTGTGAGACGTGTGGAGGCACCGGCGCCGCCCCCGGCACCACGCCGGTCACCTGTCCGCGCTGTGGCGGCAAGGGGTTCCTCGACGAGCCGCAGGGACTGTTCTCCCTGAGCCAGGTGTGCCCCGAGTGCGCCGGCCGGGGCACCAAGGTCGAGAAGCCGTGCCGCACCTGCAAGGGGACTGGCGTGACGGTGCGGACCCGCGAAGTGAAGGTCCGCATCCCGCCCGGCGTGGAGGACGGTCAGCGCATCAGGGTGAAAGGCCGGGGGGAAGCGGGCCGGGCCAACGGGCCGGCCGGCGACCTGTTCGTGACCGTGCACGTGGGCGCCCACCCGCTGTTCGGACGCCGTGGCCGCAACCTCACCATCAAGGTGCCGGTCACCTATCCCGAGGCGGCGCTCGGGACCACGGTGCCGGTGCCCACTCTCGACGGACCCGTGACCCTGCGCATCCCGGCCGGAACCAACCCCGGCAAGACCTTCCGGGTCAAGGGGCGTGGCGTGCCCGCCCACGGGCGAAGCGCCCCCGGCGACCTGCTGGTCACCGTCAACGTGACGGTGCCACGTCACCTGACCGACGAGCAGCGCGCTGCGGTGGAGCAGCTGGCGGTGCTGTCCGACGAGAAGCCACGTGCCCATCTGGGGGTGAGCTGACATGGCGGAGAAGAAGCGACCTTCCGGCCACACCGGCGCGCGAGGCGCCGTCTACGTGATCTCGGTGGCCGCCGAGCTGGCCGGAATGCACCCGCAGACTCTGCGGTTCTACGAGCGGAGGGGACTGGTGGACCCGCTGCGTACCGGCGGGGGGAGCCGGCGCTACTCCGAGGAGGACATCGACCGCCTCCGGCACATCGCCGCGTTGACCGCTGCCGGGCTCAACCTCGAGGGCGCCAAGCGCGTCCTCGAGCTCGAGGCCGAGGTCGAGCAGTTGCGAACCGAGCTCGAGCGGGTGCGCAGCGAGGCGCGCCAGGCACTGGAGCGGGTCCAGCGGTCGTACCGGCGCGAGCTCGTGCCACTGCGCCAGGCCACCGTGCTGTGGAACAGGCCGGCGGGCAAGTCCACATCGACGAACTGAGAAGAAGGAAACCGGGACGAAGGAACAGAGCGAACCGAGAGCACCATGCCGATCGACCCCAACCGATTCACGCTGAAGACCCAGGAGGCCGTGGGCCAGGCCACCGAGCTGGCACGCCAGGCCAACAATCCCGAGGTCGTACCCGACCACCTGCTGTCCGCCCTGTTGAGCCAGCCGGAAGGGCTAGCCCTGCCGCTGTTGGCACGCGCCGGGGCGGACGTCACCCACCTGCGCAACGACCTCGCCGACCGCCTGGCCGCCCTGCCCAAGGCCTACGGCGGGGCGCAGGTCTCGCTGTCGCGCCAAACCGTCGACGTGCTCGAGGCAGCCGACGCCCTGCGCCGTGACATGGGTGACGAGTACCTGTCGGTCGAACACCTGCTGCTGTCCATGGCCGACCGGGTCGGCGTGTCGCGGGACCAGCTGCTCGCCGCCCTTCGTCAGGTGCGCGGCTCGCACCGGGTCACCTCGCAGAATCCCGAGGAGCAGTACCAGGCCCTCGAGCGCTACGGCCGCGACCTCACCGACCTGGCCCGCCAGGGCAAGCTCGACCCGGTCATCGGACGCGACGACGAGATCCGTCGCGTGGTGCAGGTCCTGTCGCGGCGCACCAAGAACAACCCTGTGCTCATCGGCGAGCCCGGCGTGGGCAAGACCGCCATCGTGGAGGGGCTGGCACGGCGCATCGTGGAGGGCGACGTCCCCGAGTCGCTGCGCGACAAGCGGCTCATCGCCCTCGACCTGTCGGCCATGGTGGCCGGAGCCAAGTACCGCGGGGAGTTCGAGGAGCGGCTGAAGGCGGTGCTGAAGGAGATCACCGACTCCGAAGGCGAAGTGGTCACCTTCATCGACGAGTTGCACACCATCGTCGGGGCCGGGGCGGCCGAAGGGGCCATCGACGCCGGCAACATGATCAAGCCCATGCTGGCGCGTGGCGAGCTGCGCCTCATCGGGGCCACCACCCTGGACGAGTACCGCAAGCACATCGAGCGTGACGCCGCCCTCGAGCGCCGCTTCGCCCCGGTGTACGTGGGCCCGCCCAGCGCCGAGGACACCATCGCCATCCTGCGCGGGCTCAAGGAGCGCTACGAGATCCACCACGGCGTGCGCATCCAGGACGCGGCGCTGGTGTCGGCGGCGGTGCTGTCCGACCGCTACGTCACCGGACGCTTCCTCCCCGACAAGGCCATCGACCTGATCGACGAGGCGGCCAGCCGGCTGCGCATCGAGATCGACTCCATGCCGGAAGAGATCGACGAGGTCACCCGGCGTATGCGGCAGCTGGAGATCGAGCGTGTGGCGCTGGCCAAGGAGACCGATGCCGCCTCGGCCGAGCGGCTGTCGCGCCTCGACGAGGAGCTGGCCAACCTGAAGGAGCGGGCCGACGCCATGACGGCGCGCTGGCAGCGCGAGAAGGACCGCATCGGCGAGATCCGCTCCTTGAAGGAGCAGCTCGAGTCGGCCAAGGCCGAGGCCGAGCGTTACGCCCGTGACGGGGACCTGACCCGGGCGTCGGAGATCCGCTACGGCCAGGTGCCCGATCTCGAGCGGAAAGTGCAGGACGCCACCAAGGCGCTGGCCGAGCTGCAGGCAGACGGAGCCATGTTGAAGGAAGAGGTCGACGCCGAGGACGTGGCCCAGGTGGTGAGCCGCTGGACCGGCATCCCGGTGAGCCGCCTGATGGAGGCCGAGCTGCAGAAGCTCGTGCGCATGGAGGATGCGCTGCACGCCCGGGTGGTGGGCCAGGACGAGGCAGTGCGGGCGGTGGCCAACGCCATCCGCCGTAGCCGGGCCGGGCTGTCGGACCCCAACCGGCCCATCGGGTCGTTCCTCTTCCTCGGGCCCACCGGGGTAGGCAAGACCGAGCTGGCCCGGGCGCTGGCCGAATTCCTGTTCGACGACGACCGGGCCATGGTGCGCATCGACATGGGCGAGTACCAGGAGAAGCACACCGTGTCTCGGCTGGTGGGGGCGCCGCCGGGATACGTCGGCTACGAAGAAGGCGGCCAGCTCACCGAAGCCGTGCGCCGGCGTCCCTACTCGGTGGTGCTGCTCGACGAGATCGAGAAGGCCCACGCCGATGTCTTCAACGTCCTGTTGCAGGTGCTCGAGGACGGACGGCTCACCGACGGCCAGGGCCGCACGGTGAACTTCACCAACACCGTGCTCATCATGACCTCCAACCTGCCCGGCGACCCGGCGCAGTTCTTCAAGCCCGAGTTCTTCAACCGCATCGACGAAGTGGTGCGCTTCCGCCCCCTCGACCAGGACGACCTGCGGCAGATCGTCGACATCCAGCTCGAGCGCCTGGCCGGGCGGCTGGCCGAGCGTCGCCTCACCCTGGAGGTCACGCCGGCAGCGCGCGACTGGCTGGCGGTGGCCGGATACGAGCCGCTGTACGGCGCCCGGCCGCTGCGGCGGGTCATCCAGCGCGACGTCGAGGATCCGCTGGCGCTGGCCCTGCTCGAGGGGCGCTACGGCGACGGCGACACCGTGACGGTCGACGCGTCCGTCGGCGAGGGTGCCGGCGGGGGGCTCGTCCTGCACTGATCCGGTCACGTCGGTTCGCGTCCTCTCGGCGAGGGCGCCCGACGCCGGGGAGCGGCCGGCCGGCGTCTTCAGCTGTCGTCGATCCCGAATCGCCGGTGATAGAAGGCGAAGCGGGCACGCACGGCGGCCGGGTCGAGCCCGTACGACGCGGCGTGGCGCCGGGGGGAGTCCGGCGGCGTCGTGGCCCGTCGTGCGCCATGGGCGGCCCACCATTCCGCCATGTGCGCCCGGGTTTCGTCGTCGAGCACTTCGCCCATGACCCGGTACAGCTCGGCCGTTTCGTCGAGTGGCGCCTGTTGCAGGCGGGCGAAGGACACGTCGAAGAAACGTGGCTCGGGCTCGGCGCTGAAGGCGTCGCGCCGGGCCAGGGTGCGTCTCAGGGACTCGCACCAGAAATCCGATTCCCGGCGGCCCAGGGCGGCCGTGTCCATGTTGGAGGTGAGCGGGCCGACGAGCGCCTCTTTGAGCGCGCACAGCGAGGGCAGCACCTCGGCCACGTCCCGGTGCGTCATCACGAACCGGGCGTCGGGGTACACGGCGACGAGCGCGTCGATGCTCGCCATGTGGGCCGGCGACTTGAGCCACCAGCGCCGAGGGGGGCAGTGCCACTGCAGGAGCTTGAGCACGCGCTGGTGGTACCGGTAGGCCGGCACCATGTCGCAGCCGAGCAGCCACTGCGTGTAGGAGGGTACGGCGCCGTAGCCCTCGAACACCATCGAGCGGAAGTCGAGCGCCATCAGCAGCAGGCACTCCTGGGGACCGGTGGCCGAGCTGGGGAGCATCTCGGTGAAGTCGGGGAAGAGCGCGCGCACGACGTCGAGGCCGGCCTGGGTGCGGGCGATGCGCGGGTCGCTGTGCTCGGTGGCGGTCTCCGGCGGGGGGCAGGGCTCGTTCGCCTCCCAGGTCCGCAGCGACCGCCGCCGCCGGTCGGCGGCCAGGAGGAAGCTCAATGCCGTGGAACCGGTGCGCGGAAGGCCCAGCCCGAACAGCGGCGTCTCGACGCGCTCGTCGCCGATGTCGGGATGTCGCCGGTAGCAGGCCTCCACCTGGAGGCGATTGGCGAGGAACGCCACGAGCTGGTCGTGCACCACCTGTTCCCCGAGCTCGTTGAGCGACGCCTCGCTGTTGTAGGAGTGCACCAGCACCTCGAGCCCCTCCTGCCAGGTGTCGGCGCCGAAGTCCTCGGTGGCGGCCCGGACGGTGGCCTGCTCGACGAGCTCGGCGGCGTGCAGCAACGGCCGTCGCGCTCTCAAGCCTGGAGCTGGTCGACGGGGATCGAGCGTTCCATCATCCCGAAGGTCTCAGTGCCGTCGATCCGGTAGCGCACACAGGCCTGCTGCAGTGCCGGCGGGAACTCGGGCGACAGACCGCCCGGCATGCAGGCGGCGAGGATCGTCTCGCCGTCCACGCGCACGTCCCCGTCGGCGGTGCGCAAGGTGAACGACACGTCCTCGCCCTGCGGCCTCAACCGCCGCAGCCACGGCCCGTCCACCAACGTGGCGGGCACGAGGGTGCCGCCGTGGAGGACGAACCCCTCGTTGTAGGTGCCGGCGCCCGGCCGTTCGGGGAAGGCCAGCACGCCGAAGCCGCGGCCGTCGGGGAAGAGCGCGCTGGCCCAGCAGTGGCCCCAGAAGCCGAGCACGTCGCGCCGTCCCTGGCGGTGGATCCGCAGAGCGGTTCCCCGGAAGTGCCGCTCTTCGTCGTCGAGGCGCATGGTCCCCTCACAGGTGCACAGCTGTTCGTAGCGCGGCGAGATGAAGGCACCGGCGAAGCCCTCCTCGAACAGCGCCCTGGCCTCGGGGTTGAGGGTGCCCGACTCCCACGGCGGGGCGGCTGCCTCGAGGGCGACCTCGAGGCGCAGGGGGACCTCCCGTCCGCCGAAGTCGGATGCCGCCAGCCGCACGGCGTCGGTGTCGAGGGCGGTGCCTTCGAAGCGCACGCTGCTACGCGAGAAGGGTTCGAGGCAGCGGAACTCGAGTCCTGCGGCACCGAAAGTGCGGCAGGCGCCGTCGGCGTCGACGGGAGAGCGGCCCTCGCCCCGGCCCCAGGCCACCACCAGGCGACCGTCCGGGAAGCCCACGTTCACCTGCAGACCCCGCTCCTCCCAGGACCCGGCGACGGCTTCGATGCCGATGCGGGGCATGCCCAAGGCGCCCCGGTCGTCGCACACCCACACCGACGCGCTCTCGCGGATGTCGGGGTCAGCGGGACGGGCGGCGAAGAAGTGGTCCCGGCTCCGGGCCAGACCCCCGTCGAAGGGCGCCATCGGGCCCGAAGCCTAGGGGGGCGCCCGGTGGGGGCGGGATAGAATGCGGCGTAATCCCGGGCATCCAGGGAGGAGACGCGCGTGCCCGCAACCGTGGTCGTCGGGACCCAGTGGGGCGACGAAGGCAAGGGCAAGCTCACCGACCTGATCGCCAAGGACATGCACCTGGTCGTCCGCTACCAGGGCGGCCACAACGCCGGGCACACCGTG
>DATHCF010000327.1:0-4846 GCA_035319705.1 Acidimicrobiales bacterium
CGGAACACGAGCACCGCACCGCTGGCGCTGTCGCCGTCCCTGATGGGCGACACCGTGTAGGTCACGTGGAACGACGAGCCGTCCGCCCGGGTGAAGCGGGTGTCGTAGTTGGTGATGGTGTCCATCTTGGCCATGGCCCGCATGACCGGCGCCAGGATGAAGCTCGGGGCGGGGACCCCGAAGTCGAGGCCGGGCTCGAGCTCGGCACCCTGGAGCTCGGGTGCCGACTGCCAGCCCAGCATGGTGACGGCCGCCGGGTTCACGAAGGTCACCTGGCCGGAACGGTCCACCGCGCACACGCCTTCGCCGAGGCTCGAGGTGATGGCGGCCAGCCGCTCGCGCTGAAGCCGCCCCTGGTGGTACAGCGCGGCGTTGCTGAGGGCGGTGGCGCCGACAGCGGCCAGGGCGTCGAGCAGTGCCTGGTCGGCGCCGTCGAACGGCTCGCGCGTCCCACGGCCGGCGACCCCGAGGACCAGCGCTTCGTCGCCGAGGACGACCGGCGCCGTAAGCGTCCCGGGCTCCTGCTGACGGTCGCTCAGCGCCGCGTCGGAGCAGCGGAGCAACGTGCGGGCCGACGACAAGATGGCATCGGTCGTCTGCTCCGCTCCCATGGAGCGGTTGATGTCGAGCGTCGACTGGAACAGTCCGAGCAGCCGGGCCCGGTCACGCCGGGCGTCGAAGTGCCCGGCCACCACCCGGCGCAGTACCACCAAGGGAAGCACGGCCAGGGCCAGCGCCCACGGGTAGGCGGCCACCACCAGCGCGGTGGGGACGGCCAGGGTGAGCGACCCGCCCGACATGAGCAGGTTCATGTCGAGTCCGTCGAGCACGGCGGTGCGCAGTGGCTCCCCGAGGGTCACGGTGAGGCAGGCGAGGGCCGCCGAGTTCACCACGTAGAAGACGACGACCGCCACCAGTCCGGCGGCCACGTTCAGCGGGCTGATGGTGGAACCGTGCGGTAGCCCGACGAGACCGGCCACCGCCGCACCCGCCCACACCGACGACGCCGTCATCCCGGCGTTGAACACCATCTTCGCCAGACCCACACGGCGAATGGCCATGGCCAGTGCCACCACGGTGGTGGCGCACACGACGATCGGCGCCACGGGGACGAGGAGCAGAAGGGCGAGAAAGAACGCCTCGTCGAGATGCAGGAGCACGAGCTGGTCGCCCCGGTACATGCGCAGTGGCCACACCCAGGTGGCGCCCCACATGACGCCGAGCATGGCCAGCACCCCCACCTCGAAGGAGGTCGGGGCCCAGGTGAGCACCATCTGTCGCGCCGAAGAGACGACGACCGCCGCTCCGATGGCCCCCACGGCGGCCACCACCAGCCGGGCCTTCCAGGAGAGCTTCACGGCCGGACCGCCACCCGACAACCTGAACCGAGCCGCGTGCGTACGTCGGATGCCCCGATTTCCGCGATCGCCCGGCCAGCCGAGGTCATAGCCCGCCTCTTTCCTCGTCCGATGACGAAGAGTCACCTTATGGCCACTAGTTGTGTTTGGCAACGAACGATGCGCTCTTGTCAACGCATTGTGAGGAAAACCACGCGTTGTCTACCTATCGTGCCACTTTTCGCGCGAGAAGCACCACGCTCCGTCCGACCCGATCAGTGAGGATCCCTGGCGCGAAGGACGGCGACCACCTAGTGGATGCCGGCGGCGGCGGCGATCACCAGGCCGAGCACCAACAGGGACCCGGCCCGTCGCGTGTGGACGAAGGCGGCGGCGGCGAACCACAGGGGCCAGACGGGAAATCCCGCCGGCGGGACCTCCGGCTTGGGCTGGCCGAACGCCCGCCACACCGGAACCAACTTGGGCAGCGCCAACAGCGCGAGAAGGGCCGGCCACGGCAGCGCGTCCACGGCCACACAGGCGACGACGACGAGGTAGAAGGCGGCCATCATCGCCCGGGTGAGGGCACGGGCCCGGCCTTCGCCCAGTACCACGGGCAGGGTCCGCACCCCGAGCGGGGCGTCGTACGGCGCCTTGTCGATGTGCTTGCCCATGAGCACCGTCGTGCACAGCAGCCCGTAAGGGACCGACGCCAGCCAGATCTCCCATGGCAGGTGACCGACCGCCGCGTAGTAGGTGCCGCACACCATGAGCGGGCCCCACACCAGGAACACGTCGGGCTCACCCAGTCCCCGCTTCTTGAGCCGTAGCGGGGGTGCCGTGTAGGCGACGCTCAGGAGGAAGCCGCCCAGGGCGAAGGCCACCACCGGCCAGCCACGGAACACCGCCAGTACGACGAGGATGCACAGATCGATGACGTTGACCGACAGTGCGGCGGTGGCCAGTCCGCGGCGGCTGGTCATCCCTGACAGCACCGGATGCGGCGCGTAGAGCGCCCGCGGATAGGAGGCGGTGTCGTTGCCGACCTCCACGTCGAACAGGTCGTTCATCAGGTTGTTGGCCATGTGGGCCAAGGTGATGCCGGCGAACGCCAAGGCGAGCAGCCACCAGGAGAAGCCCGGCCGGTGCACCGCCAACAGGCCGGCCACCGCCCCCGACACGAGGGTCATGGGCAAAACCGCTGCCCGGGTGAGCACCAGCCAGCGCGACACGGGGTCGAGGGGTCGGCCGGTGGGGGGGTTGGTGGTGCGCAACACCTCCAGCCACGCCGAGACCCTTCCCTGGCGGCGAACTCCGGTGCCGTCGCCGGCGGGGGCGCCGGTCACTGAAGCGGGGACGTCGGCGGAGCCCGGGACGTGGTCGGCCCGGCCGGCGGATCCGGTTCCCGGAGCGGATGTGGTCACGCCCCGATGCTAACGAGCCCCCTGTGGCGGCCCCAGTTCGACCTTGGTGACGGGAGGTGGCGGCTGGTAAGACTGACGGCCATGTCAGAGCAAACCGGTCACGACCACACCATCGACACCGGCAAAGGCACCTTCGAGCTGAGCGAGCTCGGCCACCTCATGCCCGGGATGGCCGAGATCATGCCGCTGGTGGGCGGCCGGATCTGGAAGTGCTACTACGCCGGACAGGCCAAGAATCAGGCCCTGGCCCGCTTCCAGCTGAAAGAGGCGGTCAACCTCATGGAGAAGGGCGCCTTCCTTCGCCCGAAGTACCAGGAGAACATGGACAAATTCGTCAACGAGGAAGTGGCCGCCGTGCGCAAGTGCATCGAATCGGAGGACTGGGCCGGGTTCGAGACCGCCTTTCAGGCCATGGTGGATGCCGCCAACGCCTACCACGACCTCTACGACAAGCCCTATCTGCGCTGGCGCATCCCCGACCACCCGCCGCCGGACCTGGACATGACGCCCCGGCCCTAGCCGCAGTCACCTCCGCTCGAATCCTCGAAGATGGAATACGTCCGGCTCGGGCGCAGCGGGCTGCCGGTCTCGAGGCTGTGCCTCGGCACGATGACCTTCGGCCTTCAGTGCGACGAGGACGTCTCACGGTCGATCCTGGACCACGCCATCGAGAGTGGGATCACCTTCATCGACACCGCCGACGCCTACCCGCTGGGCGGGGACCTGTCGACGGTCGGCCGGACCGAGGAGATCCTGGGCCGGGCGCTCGCCGGCCGCCGGCCAGACGTCGTGCTGGCCACCAAGTGCTTCATGCCGATGGGACCGCACCCCTGGGACGCCGGCATGTCGGCCAAGCACATCTTGTCGGCGGTCGATGCTTCACTGCGCCGCCTGCAGACCGACTACCTCGACCTGTACCAGCTGCACTTCGACGACCGGCTCACCCCGCTCGACGAGACGCTGCGCGCCCTCGACGACGTGGTCCGAGCGGGCAAGGCCCGCTACGTCGGCGTCTCCAACTGGATGGCGTGGCGCCTCGCTCTGGCCGTGGGACGCTCGGAACTCGCCCGCCTGTCCCCCGTGACCTCGGTGCAACCCCGCTACAACCTGCTGTACCGGGCCAACGAACGAGACCTCTTCCCGCTCTGCCAGCAGGTCGGCATCGGGGTGATCCCCTACAACCCGCTCGCCGGCGGCCTGCTCACGGGCAAGCACGAGCGCCGGCAACAGGTAACCGAAGGCCGGTTCAACCTCGGCAGTGCCGGCGCGCTGTACCGCGACCGCTACTGGCACGACCGCGAGTTCGACACGGTCGACGCCCTGCGGCCGCTGGCCGCCGACGCAGGTGTCACCGTGGCGCACCTGGCGGTCGGCTGGGTGCTCGCCCAGCCGGCGGTGACCGCGCCCATCGTGGGGGCGAGTCGTCCCGAGCAGCTCGACGACGCCCTCACCGCCGTCGACGAGCCGCTCGACCCGGCGCTTCTGGCCGGACTCGACGAGCTCACCGCCGACTGGCGCCGCAGCGACGCCGAGCGCTGATGGTTACCTCCGGGTAAGGGCCAAGGTCCTTGGAGCTGTCGACCTCCCGCCCTTCAGGCCGGTGGGGTGAATTGCCGATGATTTGGGTACCCCAAGGACCGGAGGCAAAAATGACCCTCGGCGAGCGATGTGACGAAATCGTGCGGCTCATCGACGAAACGCTGAGGAGCTGCGCTCCCGAGGCGCCGGCCCGACCCGTGCGTATGCGGCCTGCGGTGGCCGAGCTCCCTGGCACCGAGCTCGAAGACTGGCCCCAGAGCGCTTAGCGCTTTCTGTCCCGGCGGGACCCACCCGCCCCTTTCCGGGTCTGTGTCCGCGTCCGCGCCCATATGATCGCTTCATAGGGTTCTCACAGTTACTTCACAGGCTGAGCGCTGACCATGGGTCCAGGAGGACGGGCCCATGATGACCACCACGACACCCAACGCACCCCGGGTGCTCGTCGTCGACGACGAGCGCAGCATCACCGACCTGCTGTCCATGGCCCTGCGTTACGAAGGCCTGCAGGTGGAGGTGGCCAACGCCGGGCGCCAGGCGCTCGAGTCC
>DATHCF010000328.1:0-3942 GCA_035319705.1 Acidimicrobiales bacterium
AGTCTGGATGGTGGCGAACTCAAGCTCGCTGGCGATGATGTCACGACGGTGAGAGAGATCGAGAGCATCCCACGATTTCCGCAGGTTGGCTTGACCTCTTGGGTGGCGAGCTAGTTCTGGACGCCATCGTGGCTCGTACAACCGCTGCGCAACCCTCAAGTTACGCTTAAGTCCATCTCGGGCTGCTTGCCATTCCTCCTTCGTCAGTGTGCGCTGGACGTAGTAGTCGGATGCAAGCGTTTGGAGCGCCGCCGCATGTCGCTCGTACGCCTCGGTGAGATTCTCGGAGGCGTCAGGTGGAGGAGTTATGAGTTTCGGGCAGATCTTCCCTCGTTCTTCGATGCGCCGGAGTGTCGCAGATATGATGATTTGTTCCACAAAGTCGGCATTGATCGAGATGTGGTATTGACGTCGATCGCCGATGCACTTGTAAGTACGGGTGTAGGGACTACTGCTAGCCGGCTTGGGGTACTTCTGGCAGTTGACGCCCACCAGCCGCGAGCCGCAGACCCCACACCGCAGTAGCCCTCCTGAGAGGAGGTACTGGCGGAACGGGTGGAGTGACCCGGGTCTGACGGACACCGGATCTCTTGGTCATGCAGCATTGCTCGAGGCGGCCTGAGCGCGCCAGCGCCGCTCGTATTCGGCGGGGCAGACGTTCCCGATAGAGCTGTGGCGCCGCCAGGTGTTGTAGAAGCCCTCGATGAAGTCGAAGACGGCCATGCGGGCCTGGTTGCGGTTCTCGAAGACCGACCGGTCGATGAGCTCGCACTCCAAGGTGGCGAAGAAGCTCTCGGCCATGGCGTTATCAAAACAGTCGCCCACCGATCCCATCGAGCGCTCGACGCTGCCCGCGATTTTGCCCGGCAGGCCCGGGCGAAGTCATAGCTCGTGTATTGACAGCCCTGGTCGGAGTGGTGCACGACGACCCCGGCGGGTCGCTGACGGGCAACGGCCATCCGCAGGGCCTTGGTGACGAGCTCGGTGTTCTGGTTAGCCGACATGGACCAGCCGACCACCTTCCTCGTGAAGACGTCGAGGACGACGGCGAGGAACAGGAAGCCCGACCAGGTGGGGACGTAGGTGATGTCGGCCACCCAGCGCTGGTCGGGTCCGGGGGCACTGAAGTCGCGCTCCATGAGGTCCGGGGCGGGACGGGCCCGGTCGTCTCGCCGGGTGGTGCGACAGAACTTCCGTCTCGTCACCCCCTGGAGCTGGGCCTTTGCCATAAGCCGGGCCACCCGGTGCCGACCCACGTCCTCGCCGTGCTCCTCGACGAGCTCGGTGGTCATCCGCCTGTATCCGTAGGTCTTTCTGGACTGTTCGTGGATGAGGTGGATCTTCTCGGTGAGGACCTCGTCGGCCATCGTCCGGGCCGACGGGGGCCGGGTCCGCCAGCCGTAGTAGCCGCTCGTGGAGACGCCCAGGCAGCGGCACATGGTGGCCACGTCGAACACGGCCCGGTTCGCCTCGATGAACTCGAACACCGCTAGGGCGTCGAGTGCGTCTCCTTGGCGAACCAGGCCGCGGCTGAGGTGAAATCGCTCCGGTTCAAGCTGGACATGGGCGCGCCAGGATCGGGGCGGAGCCCCGGAAGATAAGTCGCCGATATTGATTCAGGCTGCGGGCGTGATGCTGACCTGATGGCCAAGGGCCTCGAGACGTCGAAGGAGCCGGCGTGTCTCGGCCTCGGGCGAGTGGCGCCTGTTGTAGTAGTCGGGCCCGAGTTCGGCGAACGGCGTGCGCGACGACAGGATGTGCCAGGAAGCGACGAGGATGGCGTGACCGGTGGCGACGACTGCCCGCTGCTTCCCCCGCCGCGCGCGGATACGAGCGTGACGCTGAGAGAGGTAGCTGTTGCGAACCCGAGCGGCCGCCCATGCTGCCTCGACCAGGGCCTGTCGGAGCCAGGGAGAGCCGGGTCGCACAGTGGTTTTGCCCCGCTTGCCGGCCGACTCGTTGTTCCCCGGGCACACGCCCGCCCACGAGGCCAGGTGTCCGGCTGTCGGGAACGGTGCCATGTCCACCCCGATCTCGGCCAGGATCACCTGGGCGGTCTTGCGGTCAACGCCAGGGATGGTGTCGAGAAGCTGGATGGCCCACTCGTGGGGCTCAAGAAGCCGGTCGATCTCGATCGTCACGTTGACAATGGCTCGTTCGAGTCCGTCTACGTGAGCGAGTCCCTGGGCAGCGATCACGGCGTGGTGGTGATCGAAGCGACCCTCGAGCGCCTCCCGCAGAGCGGGGATCTTTGGGCGAAGCCGACCCTTGGCGAGCTCGGCCAACACAGCAGGATCACGCTCGCCGACGATCAGTGCTTCAAGGATGGCCCGGCCGGACTTGGACAGGACCGTGGACGCAACGCTCGTGAGCTTTATGCCAGCATCCTGTAAGACCTTCTCCAGGCGTTGGGTCACCCTGGTGCGTTCGTTCACCAAGGTTCGCCGATAGCGGGTGAGGTTGCGCAGCTGGCGGATGTCGGGCGGTGGAATAAAGCTTGCTCGCAAGAGCCCGTGCTCAGCCAGCTGGGCAATCCAGGCGGCATCGGCCACATCGGTCTTGCGACCAGGCACGTTCTTCATGTGTGCCGCATTGACGAGAGTCACCTCGAAGTCGTGTTCGAGGATGGCGAACACCGGCTTCCAGTAGATGCCCGTTGCCTCCATGGCGACATCGGTCACGTCCATCTCGTCAAGCCACGATGCCAACAAGCGCAACTCGCTCGTTGTTGTGCCGAACTGCCTCGTCTCCGACGCTCGTGTTCGTTTGCCCTCTTTGGGGATCCGTACACAGGCCATGACCGAATCTCGATGGACGTCCAGTCCGGCAACTCGGTCGATCAATAGGTCCATCTCTCACCTCCAGGTAGCTCTCATAGGAACCGCCCGGGGGTCGTTACTCAGACGAGGCTGAGGTTCGTGCTCGAAGCGACAGTCACAGGTTCCCGACCGACCCCACCGTCATGCTTTTTTGCGGGCTCTGGCACGCCAGTCAGCGCCGACGTCAACAGGCGGTCCCGTAACGATTTCATCTGGCCCGGGTGGCCCGCCAGACGCCGGCCATGGTTGCTTTTTTCAGCAGGTCCCGCTCGATGCGCAGCTGGCGGTTCTCCCGCCGCAGCTGGGAGAGCTCCTCGCGCTCCTCGCTGGAGAGGCCCTCACGCTCGCCCCGGTCGATGCGTTCCTGGCGGACCCAGTTGCCCACCGTCTGCTCGACGAGACTCATCTCGCGGGCCACGTCGGCCACCGTCCGGTGCTGGTCGAGCACCAGGGCGGCGACGTCTCGGCGGAACTCCTTGGGATACCTGCCTCGTCGCCGGACTGGCTCAGCAGCCGGCTTCTCCTTGGTCACCGTTGGCATGACTACCTCCTATTCGAGGTGTCCGGCCAACGGGGGGATGGTCAGGCGGCGGGGCTCTCGGCGACGGGCGCGTCAGGATTGGTCACGACAGCTGGGCCTCGTTCGCTTTCCCTTGCGGACAGCTCCTCTCCTCCGGCAAGCGCCACATGTCAAAGCTCTCCTTCTCTTCCCGCTTCTCCGTTGCCGGGATCGGGCGGCGGCAGTGCCTATATCCAGAGTGATGGGTCTGGTCTATGGGTGAGCGGCGGTAGCGACGGGGGAAGCGTGTGTTACAACGCCCCTTCGGGCGTGCCCTCACCCCCCGGCACGGGGGGAGGCGGGGGTAGCGGATCCCCCCTGCCGACCAGTAGCTGCTTCAGCTCGCCCACACCCCCCGCTGGCGTGCCAGCACTTCCCGGTGGCGGTACCGCGAGCGTGAGCGCTTCGGGCGGAGGCGGCGGTGCATCAGCCTCCGTTAGCGGTTCGGGCGGCCAGTTCTGTTATACCGCCCCTGCTTCACGACCAGCCCCGAGCCTGCCCACGCCGCCGGCGCCGATCCCTCCGTCGGCTCCGAACGGGGGTAGCGGTTCGCCCCTGCCGACC
>DATHCF010000329.1:0-2984 GCA_035319705.1 Acidimicrobiales bacterium
TTCAAGCGCATCCTCCGCTTCGCCGCCCCCTACAAGGCGCAGCTCGGCGTCTTTCTGGTGCTCATCGTCGTCGACGCCCTCATCAGCGCGGCCAACCCCCTCATCTACCGCCAGATCATCGACGTCGGCATCGGCAAGAAGGACACCAAAGTGGTGGTGGTGCTGGCCATGGTGGTCGGCGCCCTGGCCGTGGCCGATGCCGGCATCACCCTGTGGCAGCGCTATGTGTCGGCGCGCGTCGGTGAGGGCCTCATCTACGACATGCGCTCCAAGGTGTTCTCGCATCTGCAGCGCATGCCGGTGGCGTTCTTCACCCGCACCCAGACCGGCGCTCTGGTCAGCCGGCTCAACAACGACGTGCTCGGCGCCCAGCAGGCCTTCACCGACACCTTCTCCTCGGTCATCGGCAACTTCATCAGCGTGGCGGTGACGCTCGGGGCCATGCTCTTTCTCTCCTGGGAGATCACGCTCATCATGCTGGCGCTGTTGCCCATCTTCCTCGTGCCGGCCCGGTGGGTGGGTAAGCGCCTGGCCGCCATCACCCGGGAGGCCTACAACCTGAACGCGGCGATGAACAACACCATGGCCGAACGGTTCAACGTGTCGGGCGCGCTGCTGGTCAAGATCTTCGGGCAGACGGGCCGGGAGACCGAGACCTTCGACCGCCGCGCCGGGCGGGTACGCGACATCGGCGTCACCCAGGCCATGTACACGGCGGTGTTCATGGCTTCGCTGCTGCTCACCGCCTCCCTGGCCACCGCCATCGTCTACGGCTGGGGCGGCGTGCTGGCCGTGCGCGGTGTGCTGCTCATCGGAACGGTGGTGGCCCTCACCTCGTACCTGAACCGCCTCTACGGCCCGCTCACCGCCCTGTCCAACGTGCAGGTCGACGTCATGACGGCGCTGGTCTCCTTCGACCGGGTGTTCGAGGTGCTCGACCTGCCGCCCATGATCGACGACAAGCCCGACGCCGTGGACCTGCCACGGGGACCGGCCACCATCGAGTTCGAGCACGTCGACTTCAGCTACCCGCGCGCCGAGGAGGTGTCGCTCGCTTCGCTGGAGGCGGTCGCCGTGCTGGACCAGGCCCCCAGCCAGCAGGTGCTCTTCGACGTGTCGTTCCGGGCCGAGCCCGGCCAGCTGGTGGCGCTGGTCGGCCCGTCGGGTGCGGGCAAGACCACCATCAGCCATCTGGTGCCGCGCCTGTACGACGTGCGTGCCGGCGCCGTGCGCATCGACGGCATCGACGTCCGCGACGCCAGCTTGGATTCCGTCCACCAAGTGGTGGCGGTCGTCACCCAGGACGCCCATCTCTTCCACGAGAGCATCCGCGACAACCTGTTGTACGCCAAACCGGACGCCACCGAGGAGCAGCTCGTGGAGGCGCTTCGCGCCGCGCAGATCCTGCCCCTGGTCGAGAGCCTCCCCGACGGCATGGACACCGTCGTCGGCGACCGCGGATACCGGCTGTCGGGCGGCGAAAAGCAGCGTGTGGCCATCGCCAGGCTGCTGTTGAAGGCGCCGGACGTGGTGGTGCTGGACGAGGCCACCGCCCACCTCGACTCCGAATCGGAGCTCGCCGTCCAGCAGGCGCTGCGCACGGCGCTGTCGGGGCGGACGTCGCTCGTCATCGCCCACCGGCTGTCGACGGTGCGCGAGGCGGACCAGATCCTGGTGGTGGACGCCGGGCGCATCGTCGAGCGCGGCACCCACGTGCAGCTGCTCGAAGCCGGAGGGCTGTACGCCGAGCTGTACACCACCCAATTCGCCGGACAGGACGGTGCCGTCGACGGACACACACCAAGCGCCTCGGCCTCCCTGGCGATATCCGGCGGGGACGGCTGACCACTACCGTTGCCGGCGACATGGCCGGCGCTCTTCCGACCTTGCACCGGCCGGCCGCCGCGCCGGTCACCTCCCGCCCGCTTCTTCGCGGGTGGCTGCATGTGGGCGCGGCGCTGGGAATGGCGGCCGGCGGGCCGATGCTCGCCGTACGGGCTCCGAACCCCGGCTCGGCCGCCGCGCTGTCGATCTACAGCCTGTGCATGGTGAGCCTCTTCGGCGTGAGCGCCCTGTTCCATCGCGTGCGCTGGGGACCGCGCGCCCGGCGCGTCATGCGCCGCGCCGACCACTGCACCATCTTCCTGGGCATCGCCGGGACCTACACGGCGGTGGCCGCCCTCGCCCTGTCCGGTTGGGCACAGATCCTCGTTCTGGTGCTGGTGTGGACGGGGGCGGCAGCCGGCATCGTCATCCGGCAGGTGTGGCTCGATCTGCCCAAGTGGGCAGTGGCCCTGCCCTACGTGGTGGTCGGATGGTCGGCGCTGGCCGTGCTCCCCCAGCTGCTGCACGGGCTCGGGGCCGGCGGCTTCGCCCTGCTTGTGGCCGGCGGGGCGGCATACAGCTGCGGCGCCCTGGTCTACGCCCGGCGCCGGCCCGATCCGGTGCCGGGCGTGTTCGGCTACCACGAGGTGTTCCACACCCTGACGGTGGTGGGCGCGGCGCTGCACTACTGCGTGCTCGCCTTCTTCGCCCTCCCCGCACACTGACCCACCGCCGGCTCCGGCGCGGCGGAACCTGACGCCGGTGTCGGAGAACGCGTGGCCTCCGCTATCGTCGGCCCGCCGGCGGCAGTTGGACCCGGGAGGGAGCCACGTGGATCCGGAGCTTCGCAATCTGGCCGACCGGACGATGATCCGGGAGCTCACCGCCTGCTACAACCGGTGCTTCGACGACGGGGACGCCGAAGGCTTCGCCGCCACCTTCACCCCCGACGGAGCCATGGAGGTGACCGGCGGCTTCGTGGTGGAGGGACGGGAGGCACTGGCCCAGATGTGCCGGAGCGTGCCGTACGGCATCGTCCACGTCACCGTCGACGCCGTCGTCGAGGTGGACGGCGACCGGGCCACCCAGGACGTCACAGTCATGGTGCTGCAGCGCCCCAAGCCCGACGCGGCACCGGACGAGCGGACCACCCGCCTCGA
>DATHCF010000330.1:0-7585 GCA_035319705.1 Acidimicrobiales bacterium
TACCCGGGGATGAAGATCGGGCAGATCAGCTTTCTGCGGATGAGCACCCCAGCCGACAAGCCCTACGGCTCGGCCGGACTGGGCTCGAAGTACCAAGGCCAGAGGGGCCCCACCCCCAGCCGGTACTTCGAGAACTTCCGCACCTGACAGAAGAGGACCGGGGAGGATGGCTTGACAGTCAGGATCGCCATCGGCATGGCGGTGACCGCAGCCGCCTTCGCCGTCGCCGGTCGCCGCATCTTCTACCTCCTCCGTCTCGTCGCCAAAGGCCACGCGGATCCGGGGCGGTTCCGCAACATCCCCAGCCGCCTGTGGGCGGAGCTGGTCGAGGTGGGCGGCCAGAAGAAGCTGTTCAAGTGGACGGTCCCCGGACTGGCCCACGCCTTCACATTCTGGGGGTTCACCGTTTTACTGGCGACCATCATCGAGGCCTACGGGGACCTGTTCGACAAGACGTTCTATCTGACCCAGTCACCCATCCTGGGGTTCATCGAGGACTTCTTCGCTGTGGCCGTGCTCGTGGCGGTGGTGATGTTCAGCATCATCCGTCTCCGGAACTCACCGGCCAGACGCCAGCGCTCGTCGCGCTTCTACGGCTCGCACCTCGATGCGGCCTGGATCACCCTGGCCATGATCGCCGGGGTCATGATCACTCTGCTCGGCTACCGCGCTGCCCAGGTGCGCACCGGGGACTTCCCCTACGACCACAGCTGGCTGCCCTTCGCCTCGCGGGGGATCAGCGTGGCCTTCGACGCGGCGAGCAGAGGCGCAGCGCTCAACGTGGAGACGGCACTGGTAGTGCTCAACATCACCGTCATCATGAGCTTCCTCGTCTTCATCGCCTACTCGAAGCACCTCCACATCTTCTTCGCCCCCCTGAACGTGGCCACCTCGCGCCGTCCACGTGCGCTCGGGCCGCTCTATTACACGCCCGACATGGACATGGACAACATCTCGGAGGAAACCGTCTTCGGCGCCGGGCAGGTGGAGCAGTTCAGCTGGAAGCAGCTGCTCGATACCTTCACCTGCACCGAATGCGGGCGGTGCCAGGACTCCTGTCCGGCCTGGAACACCGGCAAGCCGCTCAACCCCAAGTTCATCATCATGAACGTGCGAGACCGCCTCCTCGAGGACGGATCCGCCTTGCTCAGCAACAAGGCTCGTGCGGACCGACCGAGCCTGGTGGGGAGCGCCATCGAGCCCGATGCCCTGTGGTCCTGTCTCACCTGCGGCGCCTGTGTCGAGCAGTGCCCGGTCGACATCGAGCACGTGGACACCATCGTGGAGATGCGCCGTCACGAAGTCCTCATGGAATCACGCTTTCCCAGCGAGGCGGGGCTCATGCTCCGGAACCTCGAGAACCAGGGCGATCCCTGGGGGCTCGGTGCCACCAAGCGCACCGAGTGGACGGAGGCTCTCGATTTCGAGGTCCCGGTGGTGGACGGCGTCGTCCCCGACGACGTCGAGTACCTCTTCTGGGTGGGTTGTGCCGGTGCCCTCGACGAGAGGGCACGCAAGGCCACCCAGGCCACCGCCCGGCTGCTGCAGCGCGCCGGGGTGCGCTTCGCCATCTTGGGCTCACGCGAGAGCTGCACGGGCGACCCGGCGCGCCGGCTCGGCAACGAGTATCTGTACCAGGAGATGGGCAAAGCCAACATCGCCACGCTGAACGAGGTGGGCGCCAAGAAAGTGGTGGCGTGGTGCCCGCACTGTTTCAATTCACTGGGCCGCGAATACCCGGGGCTGGGCGGGAACTTCGAGGTGATCCACCACTCCCAGCTTCTCAGCCGGCTGGTGGCCGAAGGCCGGCTGACCCCCGGCTCCATGGACGCCAGTGTCACCTACCACGATCCCTGTTACCTCGGTCGCCACAACCGGGTGTTCGACGAGCCGCGTCAGGTGCTCGACGCCATCGACGGGGTGAAGCAGATCGAGATGCACCGCTGCCGCGAACGCAGCTTCTGCTGCGGAGCCGGAGGGTCGCGCATGTGGATGGAGGAGACCATCGGCACGCGGGTCAATCTCGAACGCACCGACGAGGCGCTCGGCACGGGGGCGGACGTGGTGTCCACGGCCTGCCCGTACTGCCTCATCATGCTGGACGATGCCGTGCGGGCCCGCCAGCGGGAGGACGAGGTCAGGGTTCTCGACCTGGCGCAGGTGGTCGAACAGTCGCTGGGCACGCCCGATCCGGTCAGTGAGGAGGCGCCGGCCGGCAGCAGTGAACCGGCGCCGGCCGGCAGCAGTGAGGTGGCCCCGCCCGGCAGCAGTGAGGTGGCGCCCACGGGCATCTAAGCCCGAGGAGGTCACCGAAGGTGCTAGTGGACCGCCCTGGCGTCCGCCGAGCGGATCCGCTCGGCCATGGCCGACAGCAGCTTGTGCGACAGCGTCGGCATCTCGTCGAGCAGGCCGTTGAAGCGGCGCTGGTCGAGGACCAGCAAGACCAGGTCGGTGTCCGCCGTGACGGTGGCCGAGCGTGGCTTGCGGTCGAGCAGGGACAGCTCGCCGAAGTACTGACCCGGCCCCAGAGTGGCGACCTTCCGGCCCCCCTGCCGCACCGTCGCCGTGCCCTCCACGATGAAGAAGAACTCCCGGCCGACGGTCCCCTCCTCCACCAGCACCCGGCCGGCGGGAACGGTGACCTCCTCCACCTGCCGCCTGATGGTCCTGAGCTGGCTGGCCGAGCACGACGAGAAGAGCCAGATTTCACCCAGGTCGAGTTGCCGTTCACGTGCCATGGGCCAGAGGCTAATCAGGCTCCGCCACCACCGCCCAAGACGGCTCGGGCAGCAGCGGTCAGCGGCCTATCGTGGTCCTCCGATGACGGCACCACGGCTTTCCCCGCCGCGTCCGGTGGCAACGCTCCGGGGCGCGCCCGTGGAGGTCGACGTCCGTTTAGCCGGCCGGTTGGGGGTCACGCTCTGTCTGGTCGTGCTGGCTGTGTCCTCGGCTCTGTTATTCGTGGCCGGGGTAGACAAGAACGCCCAGATCGCCAGCCTTCGCGATCACGGGGTGGCGGTCGAGGTCACCGTGAGCACGTGTCGGGGCCTGCTCGGGGGCAGTGGAAGCAACGGCGTCGGGTACAGCTGTCGCGGAAGCTTCGTCCTCGACCAAGAGCGTTACCGGGTGACGGTTCCGGGAGACACCCTTCTCGCCCCCGGTACCCGGGTTCGAGTGCTCACGGCGGAAAGCGATCCCGGTCTCATCGCCACCCTTCACCAAGTGGAAACCGAGCACGCTTCGTGGAAGGTATTCGTGCTCCCAACGGTGCTCCTTGCCGGACTTGCCGCGTCGTTGGCGCTCTTGGCGATCCGGCGCCGGAGGTGCCCGGGAGGCCCAGTGGACGTCAGGTCAGCCGGTAGTCCGCCTGGGGCGGGGCTTCGCGGGAGGCAGCCCGTTCTGGGCTAGCCAGTTCGGCGTGTGGCGCCTACCGGAGCCCGTACGGGGCGCCCACGAGGACGCGTTTGCAGCGGAATCCTTGAGGTTGCGGCGCAATCGGTAGCTCCTGACCAGGTACCAGGAACCGACCAGGACGAAGGGCACGCCGAAACCCCAGTAGCCCAAGTTGAAGACGGACAAGCCATACAGGGCTGTCACGATGCCCAGGAAGAGGCGCTTTCGCCACATGGCCATGCCGGTGATCCCGAACGACAGGACGAGGAGCACGATGAACAGCTCGGAGTAGGTCGACAGGTTCACGTGCAGCTTGTCGATTGCACCGTCGGCGAAGCGCGCCGGCGGATCGTTGACCACGCGGTCGTGTATGGCGAGGAAGGCGATGATGGTGGCCACCGGGCCCGTCAGCAACCCGATGGCCCGTTCCTTGTCGTTGGCCCGCTTCTCCTCGGCCACGAGCTCCTCCCCGGAGAGCTCGTAGGCACCCCGGGGTCGAGACGGTGCGTCGGGATCGGCCGGCTTCAGGGCCGCGTCGCGCAGCCGGTCGACAAGGCGGCGCTTCGGTCTGTCGCTGCTCAAGCGCGGCAGCCGCAGGAGAGCGCGCTGCCTCAGGCTCAACTTGATCGAGGCGTCACCCGTGGAATCGTGAGGTCCGGCGGCGGGCATCGGCCAAGGCTAGCGCGCGCCGACGTGGAAGCGGCCAGCGCCAGTAGCGATGGTGGAACAGAGTGGCGGGCATCGGCACCTGCCGGCGCGGCTTCTCGGCATACGCGGCCGGTCGCTCGTTTCCATCCACAGCTTCGTCCACAGGCGCGGCGCCGACGGGGGATTTCCCTGCGTCAATTAACGGACTGGTAACGCGGGCGTGACCGGTTCGAAATCCTCGGCTTGCATTCTTTGCGTGCCAGCGGCCGAAGGGCCAGCCATGGCCCTTGTGGTGCACGTTGTCGCGTCCGGTGCCCGAGAAACCATGGCGGGTCCGGGGTCGCCACGCTTGTCCAGTACGAGAGGAGTGCTCGAGTCGTGCACCTGCTAGCCGGAGCCGTTCCAGTCCCGTATCCCAGTTGGCTGAACACCGGCGACAACACGTGGCAGGTCTCAGCCGCCACCTTCGTCGCCCTTCAGAGCATTCCCGGTCTCGCGGTTCTCTATGCGGCGGTCGTCCCGAAGAAGTGGGCGGTGAACGTGCTGGCCATGATGTTCGCCGGTTTCGCGTTGGTCCTCATCGCCTGGGTGCTGTGGAGCTACAAGATGGGCTTCGGGGCCACCTCGCTGGGAGGTGGTGTCCACAACGGCTGTCAGACCTGGGTCGGGGGCGGGGTCAACTGCGCCTCGAATCTGAAGCTGACCACAGGGGGCTTCTTCAAGCACTTCTTCGAGAACTTCGTCGGAAAGCCGGGTCAGGTTCTCAACGCCTTCAACGAACAAGGCCAGGCGGTGTCGGCAGCCAACACCGTCATCCCCTTCCACTTCCCCACCGACTCGCTCCTCTACTTCCAGTTCGTCTTCGCCGCCATCACGCCCCTGCTGTTCATCGGGAGCGTGCTCGGCCGCATCAAGTTCCTGGCCTGGTGCCTCCTGTGCCCGCTGTGGTCCACCTTCGTCTACGGCGTGGACGCCTTCATGCTGTGGGGTGGCGGATACCTGGCCCAGGAGGGGGCGCTCGACTTCTCCGGTGGCTTCGTGATCCACATGTCGGCCGGGGTCTCGGGCTTCGTCGCCGCCTGGGTCCTCGGACCCCGGCTGGCTCGAGATCGAGAACATTTCTTACCGAACAACCTTTTGATCGCCGCCGTCGGCGCCGGGATCCTGTGGCTCGGCTGGAACGGCTTCAACGGCGGCGACCCGTACTACGCGGGCGTGGACATGGCCAACGCCGTGGTGAACACCAACATCGCCACCGCTATGGGCGTGATCACCTGGATGGCCATGGACGGCGCTTTGTCCAAGGCCAAGAAACCGACGTTCCTGGGTGGCGTGAACGGCATGATCTGCGGCCTGGTGGGCATCACGCCCTGTGCGGGATGGGTCAACGGCTGGGGTGCCATCATGGTCGGCGCCTTCGACACGATGATCGTCTGGTTCGCCTGGAACTATCTGGCCAAGATCCCGCCGTTCAGCAGAGTGGACGACACCCTCGGCGTCATCTACACGCACGGCATCGCCGGGTTCTTCGGGGGCCTGTTCCTGGGTGTGTTCGGCGACCCGAACATGTTGGAGTACGGCTGCGGCACGCTGAACTCCTCCGGCCAGGTGGTCAACACCTCGGCAGCCGCCTACGCGGCGACGACGAAGTCCTGTACGCCCTCCTCGGTCAGTGGCTTGATGTACACGGGCTCCTTCCATCAGTTGTGGGAACAGTTCAGAGCAGCCCTGTTCGTCATCTTCTGGTCGGCATTGGTGACATTCGTACTTATGAAGCTCATCGGGCTCGTCCTTCGCGGTGCTCGCTACAAGGAGGACGTCCTCGAAGTGGGCGACGTCGCCATCCACGACGAAGAGGCGCTGCCGGAGGCTCCCCTGGCCGTGCGCACCGGCGGCGGAGGGCCTGGAGCCTTCGAGCTGGCAGGGCTCCATGTAGGGTCACCATCGCCGCCCACTGCCCCGTCGCCACCGCCCGGGGAACGGTCGTAGGGCCACCAGCAGGACGAAAGGAATCCAACCATAATGAAATTGGTCGTTGCTGTCCTGAAGCCCTTCAAGCTGGACGATGTCAAGGAGGCTCTCAAGACGTTGGGGATCTCGGGCATGACGTTGACCGAGGCCCAGGGGTTCGGCCGCCAGCGTGGTCACACCGAGGTCTACCGGGGTGCGGAGTACGAGGTCGACTTCGTGCCCAAGCTGCGGGTCGAGGTCCTGGTGGACGACGCCGAGGCCGACGACGTGGTCGACACCATCGTGCGTACCGCCGCCACCGGCAAGATCGGCGACGGCAAGGTGTGGGTGGTCCCTGTCGACTCGGTGGTGCGGGTCCGCACCGGGGAGCGGGGGACGGACGCCCTGTAGATCACCGACGGCTGGGCTGCAGCGAGCGGTTGCCGGACGAGCGGCCGCTCAGCTGCGGCGCAGCTCGGCTTGGCGGGCCACCGCCTCGGCGGCCGCCGCTATTGCCTCCGGGTCGCCGAGGAACCGGTCGTCGGTCACCTGCAGCTGGTCGTCGAGACGGAAGAGCCAGGGGATACCGGTCGGCACCTCCAATCCGACGATGTCGGCGTCGGAGATGTCCTTCAGGTACTTGACCACGGCCCGTATGGAATTGCCGTGCGCCACCACCAGCGCCCCGCCGAAGCGCCGCAGGTCGCCGGCGATGGCGTCCTGCCAGTAGGGGACCATCCGCCGTACCACGTCCGCCAGGCACTCGGTGGCCGGCAGGGCCGAGGCGGGCAGCTCCCGGTAGCGGGGGTCGTGTGACGGATGGCGCGGGTCGGAGCGCTCGAGAGCGGGCGGAGGGACGTCGTAGCTTCTGCGCCAGGCCTTCACCTGCGCCTCGCCGAATTCCTCCGAGGTCTCCCGCTTGTTCTTCCCCTGCAGGGCGCCGTAGTGGCGCTCGTTCAACCGCCAGTGCCGCCGTACGGCCAGCCACGACCGCCCCATCTCGTCCAGGGCCAGGTTGGCGGTGCGCACCGCCCGCGTGAGCACCGAGGTGTGGACGACCTCGAGGCACAGCCCGGTCTCCAGCTCCTCGGCCAGCTGTCGTCCGGCCTGGCGGGCCTCCTCCTCGCCCCGCGTGCTCAGGTCGACGTCGGTCCACCCGGTGAAGCGGTTCTCGGCATTCCAGGTCGACTCGCCGTGGCGGAGGAATACCAGGTCAGGCACGGGAATGAGCCTATCCCCCGCGGTGTTATTGGACTTGATAGCAAAGCGCTCAACTTAACTACACTCAAATAAGTCAAGAACCGGACCGGCGCAGGCCGGCCGGCTGAGAATCCAGATTCGGAGGCACAGACCCATGCCCAAGGCCGTCGGCATCGACCTCGGCACCACCAACTCGGTCGTGAGCGTCCTCGAGGCGGGCGACCCGGTGGTCATCCCCAACGCCGAGGGATCGCGGACCACCCCGTCGGTGGTCGGCTTCTCCAAGACCGGCGAGGTCCTCGTCGGCGAGGTGGCCAAGCGTCAGGCCATCACCAACCCCGACCGCACCGTCCGCTCGGTGAAGCGCGAGATGGGGACCAGCTGGAGCATCGAC
>DATHCF010000331.1:0-6628 GCA_035319705.1 Acidimicrobiales bacterium
CCGAGCCGGGTCTCGACCCCCAGGTTCATGCCTGCCATCTGGTAGAAGACGACCACCCAACATGCGGTGGCAACCCCGAAGGTGACGGCCAGGGCGGCAGCCGTGACGAGCACGTCGCCGCTTCGAACCTCGCTCATCCAGTGCTCGCGCAAGATGACGCCCTCTCCGGCAGGCCGCCTCGAGCGGCCCGTCGAGCCAGGCGGGCCCATCTTCGCCGATCCCCTCCTGCCTGCCCGTTTCGGGCTCGGGCGGGCCGTCCAACAGGGCGCCCTCGGGACCCTGGGAGAGTCCGCCGGCGTGACGGGCAATTTGGTCACTTTTGGTGATGTTCTTCACGAGCGCATCTGCAAGTCTCCCACCGCTTCGTTGCGACGGTGGAGGTGCGGGTCTCGGGTTTCGTCCGTTCGGGAGGATGGCCATGAGGGTGTTGCGATTCGTTCCTGTAGTGGTGCTCGCCTTCTCGAGCGTGATGGCCATGGCCGGGGTCGCCAGTGCATCACCGTGGCCCTTCGGTTCGGTCTACAACTGCACCGGCGGCGACGTTCCCCCCGGTACCTACGCCGCGATGACGATCACGGGCGTCTGCAAGATGCCGGCGGGGGCAGTCGTCGTGAACGGCAACCTCACGGTGGCACCCGGGGCGCTGCTCGACGCGGTGACACCCGGCGACGGGCTCGCTCTGCCGACGCCGCCGGCTCTCGACCTCGCTGCGCCCGGCACGCCGCTCGTGCCGGCCACGCTGTCGGTGGGGGGAAGCGTCTTCGTCGGCCCCGGCGCCGTGCTGGCCATCGGTTGCTCGCCGAACACCAGCTGCCCCGAGGCCGTGAGCTACGACACCATCGGCGGCAGTCTCATCGCCACCGACGCTCTGGGAGTCGTCGTCCACTCGGCCAGGATCGGCGGGAACTTCTCCCTGCTCGGTGGCGGTGGTGGACCGAGTGTCGTCGACGGCGTCGCCTCCGATGCCTGCCTCGGGAGCCCGCCGTTCTCGGGGTCTGGCTTCCCGGACCCCGCACCGTGGTCGGAGGATCAGAGCCTTGGAGAAGCCGGCATACCCGTGTATTCCGATGCCGAAGACAACTCCATCGGCGGCAATCTGACGATCGTCGGGCTGCAGTCGTGCTACCTCGGCGCCTTCCGGAACCTGGTAGGTGGCACTGAGACGATCGCCGCCAACACCATGGGCGATGCGGACGCCAACGAGATCGCCGAGAACGTGGTGAAGCAGAACCTCACGTGTCTCGCCAACACGCCGGCCGTGCAGTTCGGAGACAGTGGCGCCGCTCCCAACGTCGTCGGAGGTGCAGCGCTCGGAGAGTGCGGCTTCGGCGTCGTCCTGCCCAACCCGGCTCCGGAGGCGATCGAGTCGCACCAGTCAGCCGGCCCGAGCATCCCGGAGAACATCTCGGTGAGCAACTGGAGCCTGCAGAACTCTGCCGGGGTGCACACCCAGACAGCGAGCATCGCACAACTCGAACTTGCGACGACAGAATCCGGTGACACCCTGTACGGAGAAATCAACAGTGACACCCTGAGCGGATCCGGCCTGACCGGAACGATTGCAGAGCAGGTGCTCGAGACGACGCTTCCAGACGGCAACTCGTCGTTCACCGCCTTCGACTCCTGCTCGCCTTGCTGGTTCGACGGACAGATGGGCGCCGCCAGCATCGAGGCCTACGGGACCACCTCGGCGGACGGGCTCACCACCGGGACGTTCCTCATCACGAGCGGCGGTGGTGGCTACGGACTCGGCGGGCTGGACACCCTGGCCGGCTGGGGGACGTTCTCGAGCGTCGGCCAGCCGGAGAACAGCCTGAGTGTCTCCGAGCACCTCGAACTCGCCGGCTGATCAGAACGCCCCGCCAACGCACCATCGGCGGCGCCGGCGACGACAGCGCCGACGCCACCGGGGTTGCCTATGAGGGCTTGGCGTAGTCCCGCATGCCCTGCCAGTCGATCATCACGGCGGGTTCGTCACCGATCACCCACCCGTCGTGACCGGGCGGGATGCTGATGAAATCGCCGGGCCCGAACTCCATCTCCTCCCCGTCGTCGAGGCGCGCGCCCATCCGGCCCGATACCTGGTACCCGACGTGCGCCGCCTGGCAGCTGTCGGTACCGGCGATGGGCTTGACGTGCTCGGACCATCGCCAGCCCGGCTGGAACGTGGCCCTGCCGACCACGCCACCCTCGACGTTCACGAGCTCGATCTGGCCCATTTCGCCTGCGAGCGTCCGAACCTCGTCCGGCGAATCGAAGTTCCTTCTGATGATCCGGCCCATGGTTCCCCTCCTTGCCTAGGACCTGCGGTCGGTCACCACCAAAGCGTACGGCCGGATTTCAGCCGAGGCCACTGGCGATTGCTTCACCGGTGACGGAGGCGCTCAGGTAGTGCTCTGCGGCGTGCGCCCGGTCCCACCTCGGCCATTCCAGCCCTGGTTCGTTGCAGGCGATCGTACTGGGGCGTCCCGGGGAGGCGGCGAAAGAGGTCACCGTAGAAGCACACGCGGATGTCGTCGTCGTCGATCTCCACTCTTTGATGCCAGATCACCATCTCGCAGCGCCGGCAGCCAACGCGCCGCACCTCGTAAGGCCCAGTTGTTCGGTGAACGCCCCGTGCACAAGCACGATCTTCGACATCGGGTTCTTCTGCTTCCTCAGTAGCCGGGAAATACCCTCCGCAAGTCGTCGAGGCTCGCCGCACCGGTGACCTCGACGCCGGCCGGAGTGTGCTGCGGGTCGAGGCGTCCCGATGTCAGACGCAGGAAGGCCTCGGCCGGCAGCGACAGCCTGCCATCGAGGTCGCCGGAGGCGTCCTCGCCCAGTCTGCCGCCCTCCGTCGTGAGCTCGAACAAGTAGTCGCGATCAGGAGACAGCGTCCTGATGCCGATGCGCAGTGCCCTGCCGATCGGTTTGGCGAAGAAGCCGGCGAACAGTGGCAGGCGGTCGAGTACAACGGGCACCAGGAAGGCCGACACAGCTGCCGAGGCGTCGAAGGGCACGTCGATGTCCCAACGGTGCAGCGCCATCTCGGAAAGGCGCAGGTCGGCGCAGAACGCGATGTCCACCGGCATCGGCAGGAATCCGATGTCGATCATGCGGTGATGGCGAGCCTCCTCGTCCTGGGACTCGAACTCCTGAACGAGCTGCTCCCCATAGCTCACGCAGTTGCGCGCTTTGTCCTGCGCCGTCATGGCGTTCCAACGGGCCCATACCGCCTCGTTCGCCGCCATGTCGGCGACGCCGGCCACCAGCGTGCGCCGGTTGTTCTCCGCTGCGCTGCCCAGGTGGCCCAATACGTCAGCCACGGTCCAATCGGCGCACGCCGAGGGCGCCGTGAGCTGCTCGAACGACAGGGAGCCGACCAGCGCAGCCAGTTCGTCTTGGGCGCGGCGCATGAGTTCGATGGAATGAGCAGCGGGATCTGTCATAGCGGGATACTAGCGGCAGCCACCCGCCCGGGACTCGAGGTCAGCTCCTGAGATCCAGGCGCATGCCGACCCGACCCTCTGGACCAAATCCCTTGTCAGCCTCGTGCTTCTGGACTGCCCGTAGTGCGGGGCCCACTTCGTCGTCGTCGATTACTCGGGAGCCCAGGTGTTCGTATAGAGGCCTGTTCCACGGCACGTCTGAGAACGTCGTCAGGGTCACGGCCGTGCATTGCATCTCTCTCACCCACGGCGCTGCCTGGTCGATGAGAGCCTTACGGACGTCGGTTCCCTGGTGGGCGGAATCTCTCGTATGGCGCCAATGGTCGTCGCAGGACACTCAGTTGTAATGGCGGAGGGAGGGCCACGTGCGGCCCCAGGGACGACGCGGAAGGGTACAGGTGTAGACGTGGCCACCCCACTCCTGGTTGTGGAGTCCAGCGGTATTGGTGATCGTCGCCGCCACGCGGACGCTACGGAAATACCCGGACAGGTAAGAGCCGTAGCCCGTGACATCACGGGGACCCGGCGCCACGGCCACCACCGTCGAGGCATGCGGATTCCCCGGGCCCCAGAACCATTCGTTGTTGTGGCCGCTCACCGCCCCCGGAAGCCCATAGCCGCCGCCGAGCTCGTTGATGGCCCCGGCCTCGCCGTAATTGGCGGTGAAGATCACCGCATCCGACCGCTGGGCGGCTGGAAGCGAGTTCCAGACGTGGGACACCGTGGCGAGGAATTCGGGCCATCCGACGGTCTCGGCCGGGACCTGGTTGATGCTGTAGGTCCATCCGATGTCGGCCGCCGGGAGCACGGGAAGGACGAGCGGCAGGGCAGTGGCCGTGGTCAGTGCCGTCCAGCCGAAGAGGCGGCGCTGCCTCTTGGGCCGGGCCTCGAGCCACGACTCGATACGCACCGCTCCCGCCCCGAGCAGATAGGAATAGGCACCGGCGAGGTAATAGATCTTCGCCCCTGTCGTGGCGGCGAAGAACACGAAAAGCAGCCCGTACGCCCACACCAGTGCCCGCCACAGGGCCTGTCCCGACCCCCAGAGCTCGCGTAGGCCGACCATCCACAGCCAGACGAGGGCCAAGGTCGTCATGATCAGCTGTCCGACGACCCAGTTCCCGATGTTGCCCGCCCCGCCGTTCGCGGCATTGAGCTGCCTGGTCATCGCGATCGTCGCCCAGCCGTGCCCCGCCTGCCACAGCAGGTCCGGCACGGTGAAGAGCCCGGCGATGACGGCGCCTACAAGGAACCAGCGGTTGAGAAGCGCCCGTCCCCCGCCGCTCAGGAGGACACCGACGACGACGGCCAGGGCGAAGAAGCCCACGCTGTGCTTGTTGGCGAGGCCCACGCCCAGCACAACCCCGGCGACGACCCACCAACGCGGATCTCCCGTGCGGCCGATGCGCACGACGACGAGGGCGAAAGCTCCCCACGCCAGGATGTCGATGGCCGTGGGACCCATGAGATGGTCCGCTCCCAACACGGCGGGCATGGTGGCGGTGGCGGTGGCGGCCAGGAGCTGGGCGCGACGCCCGCCTCCGAACTCCCGGGCGAGCAAGGCCGCCACCACCACCGTGGCTGCGGCAGCGAGGGCGGGCCACATCCGGAGACCCGGGAGCGAGACGCCGAAAAGTGCAAGAGAGACCCGGGCCAACAGCGGAACCAGCACCGGCTGATCGACGTAGCCCCCTTGCAGATGGCGGGCTGCATCGAGGAAATACAGTTCGTCGCGGTCGAAGCCGTAGAAGTTCGAAAGCGCCATGAGCACCGCGAACAGGGCGGCGGCGACGGCAAAGACGCGCCGATCCACCCGGCACGGGGGGGCTGCGACCCCAATCCCCCCGGACACGAGCCCACGCTACCCGTGAAACAGTCGTCGAGGATTGCTGGCGGGAATTGTCCGGCCATCACGGCCGGAAACGGGGCTCGGCCAGCCGCGTCTGCCAGTGGTCAGACATATTGGTAGGCCCACGCTCCGACGACTCACCGCACCGACTTCGCCGCGTCTACCGATCGCATCGACAAGTACTCTTTGCGCGGTGAAGGGTCGGATTCGAGCCTCAGTCGTGGCAGCGAGCCTCTTCGTCGGCGGATCAATCGCCGCCTGTTCCATGACCCAGGTGGGTATTCCCGGCACCATCCAGCAAGGTTGGGTGTCGTCAAGCGTCGTCGTGCGGGCGGGAGTCACATCGCGGGTCGCTCTGCCGGCGGAGTGCATTTTCCCAGGCGACTAGCCTTTCGGATGGTGCCGGACGGGGGTGAGTCAGAGCGGATTCGCTACTGAGACTGGATTATCGATGGGACCCGAACCATCGAGCGGCGCGGGTCGCCCCCCACTGCTGTTTTTCCGCGAATCCCTCGGGCGTGGGGGCGTTGAACCTGGCGACCGGTGTGTCATACGAAAGGAAGTTCACGTCTATCCGCCCGACGCGGTCGTTTCCGAACTCGACATAGCACGACGCGGCACCGTCGTAGGGAGGCGGCGGGTCTTCACCTTTTAGCTGCGCGATGAGCACCTCGGCGAGTGTCGCCGCCTCGCCCTCGGCAATCCCACCGGCGCGCGGCACCGGCGCACTTGTAACGTCGCCGACGGCGTAGACCCCGGGGAACCTCGTCGCGAAGGTTCCCGAATCGACTGGAATCCAGCCGTCTTCGACAAGATCCGAACGAGCGACGACGTCCGGGGCGCAGTGGACGGGGATGCCGAGGAAGAGATCGTAGGGCAGGGCTCTGCCGTCCTCGAGATGCGCGACATGGGAGGCAGGATCGAGGCGAGTCACCCGAGCCGACGGCCAATACTCGATGCCGGCTTCGGCGAGAATCGCCGCGATCGCGTCCGAGGTCTTCTTCGAGATGGGGATCGGCATCGGCAGCGGACTCACCAGGTGGATCGTGGAGTCAGCGCGAAGGCCCCGCCGGGCAAGGTAGTCGCTGAGCAGGAGCGCTGTCTCGTTTGGCGCACCGGGACACTTGAACGTGCCGCCGAGCACTGCGATGACCACCCGCCCGCCCGAAAAGGCGGCAAGGAGGTCCCTCGCTCGGACCGCGCCATCCGGCGAGTAGAACTCGCACCCGTCCTCGACGAGCCCAGGCGTGGCGGCGAGGTTGTAGTCAGCACCGAGCGCGACAACGAGGATGTCGGGGTTGTAGGACGCCGCCTCGGTGACCACGCGCCGGTCTCTGGCATCTATCGA
>DATHCF010000332.1:0-5719 GCA_035319705.1 Acidimicrobiales bacterium
GGACTCGACCGACCTGCACCTGGCCGACACCTTGGCGGCCGGCGCCGGGCTGTGCGACCCCGACGCCGCGCGCGTGCTCGTGGACGAGGGCCCGCTGCGCGTCGGGGAGCTGATCGCCCTCGGGGCGGTGTTCGACCGCGAGGCCGGCGGATCGCTGGCGCGCGCCCGCGAGGGGGGCCACTCCGAGCCCCGGATCCTGCACGCCGGCGGAGCGGCGACGGGGGCGGAGGTGGAGCGGGCACTGGTGGCCGCCGTGGCCCGCACCGCCACTGCCGTGCTCGAGCGTTGGTTCGCCCTCGACCTGGTGGTGGAGGACGGCGGCTGCGCCGGGGTGGTGGCCTTCGACGACGAGGGCGCCCGGCAGCAGGTGCGCGCCCCCCACGTGGTGCTGGCCACCGGCGGGGCCGGTCAGCTGTTCGCCGTCACCACCAATCCCCCGGCGGCCACCGGCGACGGTATCGCCATGGCGTTGCGCGCCGGAGTGGCGGTGGCCGACGTCGAGTTCGTGCAGTTCCATCCGACCGCCCTGCACCATCCGGCCATGCCCCGGCCGCTTCTGTCGGAGGCTTTGCGCGGACACGGCGCGCTGCTGCGAGACGCGGCCGGTGAGCGCTTCGTCGACGAGCTGGCCCCGCGCGACGTCGTGAGCCGGGCCATGGCCGAGCGCATGGCCGTGGCGCGCGTGGAGCACCTGTGGCTCGACGCCACCGGCCTCGAGAGCTTCGACGAGCGCTTCCCCACGCTGGCCGCCTCGCTGGCCGCCGCCGGCCTCGACCCGGCGGTCGACTGGCTGCCCATCGCCCCCGCCGCGCACTACGTGTCGGGCGGGGTGCTCACCGACCTCGACGGCGCCACCGCCATGGCGGGACTGTGGGCAGCCGGGGAGACGGCCTGCACCGGGGTGCACGGGGCGAACCGCCTCGCCTCCAACTCGCTTCTGGAGGGAATGGTGTTCGGGGCACGGCTGGCCGAAGCCATCGAGTCGGGCAAGCGCGGTGCCGAGAGCACAGGCGCCATGCGCCGGGCCGCCCCCATTCCATGGCGTCACCTGCCCCGGCCGGGGCCGGGTCCGTCGGTCCATCGTGCCGTTGGAGACGAGGTGCATCGTGTGGATGTGCCCAAGCGCCGCGAGCTGCTCCAGCGCGCCATGACCGTAGGAGCCGGCGTGGTCCGCTCGGCCGCCTCGCTCGGACACGCCGCCGAGACGGTCGACGAGGTGGCACCGGCGTGGTTGCCGGTGGAGGACGCAGAAGCAGCGGAGCTGGCCAACCTCGGGACGCTGGGGCGCGCCGTACTGCGCGCCGCGCTGGCACGCACTGAGACGCGCGGGGCGCATGCCCGGCGCGACTTCCCGCAGACCGATCCGGCCTGGCGCTGCCGGCTTGTGCACGGCGAGGCGGCGCCGTGAGCGGTCCCCACCACGACCCTCTGGCAGCTCCGCCCGCCGGCGCCGTGCGCCGGGCGGTGGCCGCGGCGCTGGCCGAGGATCTCGGTCCCCTCGGCGACATCACCGCCGCCCTGGTGCCGGGGGAGACCACGGCGCGCGGCATCCTGGTGGCCCGCCAGCCGGGGGTGCTGGCCGGGACCGCCTGTGCCACCGAGGCCTTCGCCCAGGTGGACAGCGGCCTCGAGCTGCGCTGGCAGCTGACCGACGGCGCCGCGCTCTCGCCCGGCACGGTGATCGGCGAGGTGTCCGGCGCCCTGCGCTCGATGCTCACCGCCGAGCGCACCGCGCTCAATTTCCTCTGCCACCTGTCCGGCGTGGCCAGCCTCACGCGCCGCTACGTCGACGCCGTGCAGGCGGCCAATGCGGCCACCCGGGTGCTCGACACCCGTAAGACCACCCCCGGGTTGCGCGCCCTCGAGAAGGCGGCGGTGCGGGCAGGAGGCGGCACCAACCACCGCGCCAGCCTGTCCGACGCCGTGCTCGTGAAGGACAACCACCTGGCCGGTCTGTCCATCGCCGGGGCGGTGTCCGAGGCCAGGCGCCGGTGGCCGGGCCGGATGGTCGAAGTGGAGTGCGACACCGCCGCGCAGGTGAAAGAAGCGGCGTCGGCTGGAGCCGACGTCGTCATGGTGGACAACATGGACCCGGACCAGGTGGCCGTCTGCGTGGCCGAGATCCGGGCCGACGCGGCCGGCCGGGCGCCACTGGTCGAGGTGTCGGGCGGGGTGAAACTCGAGCAGGCCCCCAGGTACGCGGCGGCCGGCGCCGATCTGGTGTCGGTTGGCGCGCTCACCCACTCGGCGCCGGCGCTCGACATCGGGCTCGACGTCGCGCTCGACACCGGCGCAGGGGACTGAGCCGTGCTGCTCGCCATCGACGTGGGCAACACCGAGACGGTGATCGGGCTGTTCAGCCTCGGCCCCGGCGACGAGCCGCCCGACGATGCCCGGCCCGCTCCTCCGGTGCCACCGGAGCCGGCCGGCTTGTCGCACCACTGGCGGCTGTCCACGGTCGACGACCGCACCGAGGACGAGCACGCCCTGCTCGTTTCGCAGCTGCTCGACCTCGACGGCATGGACGTGGCCGAGGTGGTGAGCGGCCTGGCGGTGAGCTCGTCGGTGCCCCGGGTGACCACCGCCCTGCGCAAGATGGCCAGCCGCTGGTTCGACGTGCCGTGTGTGGTGCTGGAGCCCGGCGTGCGTTCGGGCATGCCCATCCTCTACGACAACCCCAAGGAGGTGGGGCCGGACCGCGTGGCCAACGCCATCGGCGCCTACGACCTCTACGGCGGCCCGTGCATCGTGGTCGACCTGGGCACGGCCACCACCTTCGACGCCATCTCGGCCGACGGCGAGTACCTGGGCGGGGCCATCTGCCCGGGGATGGCCATCTCCATGGACGCCCTGTTCCACCATGCCGCCGCGCTCCGCCGGGTGGAGCTGGTCGAGCCGCGACAGGTGATCGGCAAGTCCACCGTCGAGTCCATCCAGTCCGGTGCCCTGTACGGCTTCGCCGAACAGGTGGACGGCATGTGCCGCAGGTTCATGGCCGAGCTCGGCCGCAGTGCCGTGGTGGCGACCGGCGGACTGTCCGAAGTGGTGGCGCCGCTGTCGCGGACCATCGAGCACCGCGAGCCTTGGCTCACCCTGCACGGCTTGCGCCTGGTCTACGAGCGCAACGTGAAGGTGCCGCCGGCCTGACGCCGGGTCCGGGAGCGAACGCCATCGGCGGATAACCTCGGCCCGATGGTGCCGGTCCCCTACCGCTTCGAGCGCACCGCCGAGGCGTCAGAGCTGCACCAGCGCTACGGGGTGCTGGCCCCGGGCCAGGAGACCGACGACGAGGTGGCGGTGGCTGGGCGGGTCATGCTGGTGCGCCCGCAGGGTCGGCTGGCCTTCGCCACCTTGCGCGACGGGTCCGGACAGGTGCAGCTGTTCGCACGTGAGCAGGTGACCGACGACTTCGACGCCTTCGCCAAGCTGTCGCTCGGGGACTGGGTGGGGGCCAAGGGCCGGGTGGTCAAGACCAGAAAGGGTGAGCTCTCGGTTCTGGTCGAGCGCTTCGAGGTGCTGGCCGAGGCGCGTCGCAGCTTCGGCGACAAGTGGAAGGGAGTCACCGACGTCGAGACCCGCTTCCGCCAGCGCGAAGTGGACCTGTGGGCCAACGAGCGGTCGCGTCAGGTGCTGCTCGCCCGTAGCCGTCTCGTGTCACTGCTGCGCCGCGACCTCGAAAGCCGCGGCTTCGTCGAGGTGGAGACGCCGCTTCTGCACGCCATCCCCGGCGGTGCCACGGCCAGACCCTTCGTCACCCATCACAACGCGCTCGACATGGACCTGTTCCTGCGCATCGCCCCCGAGCTGTTCTTGAAGCGACTGGTGGTGGGCGGCTTCGACAAGGTGTTCGAGATCGGCCGGGTGTTCCGCAACGAGGGGCTGTCGCCCCGGCACAACCCCGAGTTCACCATGCTCGAGCTGTACCAGGCCTATGCCGACTACACCGACTTCCTCACCCTGGTGGAGGAGCTGATCTCGAACCTGGCGCGTGAGATGTGCGGCACCACCGTGCTGTCCTACGGCGGGCGCGAGCTCGACCTCACCCCGCCGTGGCGGCGGGAGACCATGTCGCAACTGGTGACCGAGGCGACCGGCGAGCCGACCTCGGTGCACACGCCGGCAGACGAGCTGCGCCGGCGCCTGGCCGACACCGGCGCCGAGGTGCGGGCGCAGTGGGGGCCGGGCAAGTTGCTGCTCGAGCTGTACGAGAAGACGACCGAAGCCGATCTGTGGGGGCCGGTCTTCGTCACCGACTTCCCCGCCGAGGTCTCGCCGCTGGCCCGCCGGCACCGGGCCGATCCCGAGCTGGCCGAGCGGTTCGAGCCCATCGTGGCAGGACGGGAGCTGGGCAACGCCTTCACCGAGCTGGTGGACCCCGAGGACCAGCGACAGCGCTTCGAGGAGCAGGCTGCGGCGCGCGCCTCGGGCGACGAGGAGGCGATGGTGGTCGACGAGGACTACCTGCGCGCCCTGGAGTACGGCCTACCGCCCACCGCCGGGCTGGGGATCGGCATCGATCGGCTGGTCATGTTGCTCACCGACACCGCCAACATCCGCGAGGTCATCGCATTTCCCACCCTTCGGTCCGAAGCGTCGCTTTAGACGCCGGCCTCAGGTGCGCAGGTCGACGAGCAGGTTCCGGGCCAGGCCCGCCATGGCCTGCGCCAGCGGGCGGGGAGCCAGGCCCTCCGCCGCCTCGGTTGCCTCTGTGGCCAGATGCTCCGCTCGCGACAGCGTGCCGGCGATGGCGGTGGACGAGCCCACCATGGCCTTGGCCTTCTCCCGTTCGGGCTGGCCGAGCGGCTTGCCCAGCAGCGCCTCGAGCTCGGGCCCGACGGAGTTGTCGCGAAGCGCCAGGATGACCGGCAGGGTGTAGATGCCCTCGGCCAGGTCCTGACCCGACTGCTTGCCCAGCTCCTCGTCCCCGGCGACGACGTCGAGCAGGTCGTCGCGCAATTGGAAGAGGAAACCGAGGGCGCGGCCGAAGCTGGACAGGGCGTCCACCTCGGCACGGGGACGGTTCCCGGTGATCGCACCGATGCGGCACGACGTCGACATGAGGGCGGCCGTCTTGCCGGCCACGGTGTCGAAGTACTGGTCCTCGGTCCGCCGGGTGTCGTAGGCGGTACGGACCTCGCTCAGCTGTCCCTGGCACAGACGCCCGAGGGTGTTGGCCAGCAGCCCGGCGATCTCGGTCCCGAGGGCCGCCGCGATCTCGGCCGAGCGCGCCAGCAGGAAGTCCCCGGCCACGATGGCCACGAGGTTCCCCCATCTGGCGTTCACGCTCTCGACGTTGCGCCGCAGCGACGCCTCGTCCATGACGTCGTCGTGGTACAGCGACGCCAAGTGGACGAGCTCCACGGCCACCGCACCCTGCATGTCGTCGTCGCCGGAGCCGCCTTCGCCGCAGGTGGCGGCGGCCAGGGCCAGCGCCGGGCGCAGCCGCTTGCCGCCGGCGTCGATCAGGTGGGTGCTGACCTGGTCGAGGAAAGCGTCGCCCGAGGTGACGGCCTCGCGGAGGCAGGGCTCGAGCCTGGCCAGGTCCTCCTGCATGCCGGGAAGATCCAGCAAGGGCGAAGCGTTCATCCTGAGCACGATAGGCGACCAGGCTGACGGCGCCTCAAAATGGGGTATCGGTGCCCGGGCAGTGTCGGCTGCGGACCTGGCCGCAGCGTCGTCGCAGGTCGGACGGGTTTCCGGTGGTTGGGACGGTCCCAGC
>DATHCF010000333.1:0-5385 GCA_035319705.1 Acidimicrobiales bacterium
GACGCTGGTAGTTTGCATCTCGGACGTGCCCTCCTGGTTGAGGTACTGGACCTTCGACAAGCCCAGTTTCTCCTGCCGGGAGGGCGTTTCCGCGGATACGCGTCCTCAGCTCACGAGGTTTCGTGAATGATCGGGGCTAGCTAAGTCAGGGCACCGCCGGGCAGGACTGGTTGTCGGGCAACAAGCAGGTCATGCCAGGGTTGAGATAGATGGAGGCCAAGCCCCAGGAGTTGGTCCCCGGGGACAGGTAGTACGGCGGGGACAGATACTTCAAACGGCTGTCGTACTGGTAGTTCTTGAGATACCCGGTGGAGACCTGGCCGCTGCCGTTGCTCGTGCCCACCGGGCCGCGCCAGTCCTGGTCGATGGTGCCGGTGACGCTGAGCGTGCCCAACGGCGAGCCGTCGGCGTACTCGTTCACCAAGAAGGAATGGTTGAGTGCCAGGATCGCCGCGTCGATGGTGGGGTTCTGCAGGTCGCAATCCGGCGCAGCACCGGCTCCTCTCGAACCACAGGTAGCGAGGTCGTTCCCACCGGAGCTGACCGGATGGTTCAACTCGACGTAGTTGTAGGCGATGAGCCCGAGCACGTCGGTGGCAGGAGCGGCTGGCGCGCTCGCACAGTCGTCCGTCGAGGTGTAGCAGAGGTTCCCGTCGATGATGACGTTGTTCTGGGCAGCCACCGTCAGGGGGCCGGTCACCGTCCCCTGCACGATGGCATCACCATAGGTGGGCCCGCTCGACCCCGTCTCGTCGAGACCCGACATGGGAGTGCCGTTGTTATCGCACACGCCGTCCCGGGAGCTGGTGCAGTCCTCGACGAACACCACCCCGTTGGCGGGCAGCGCCACCGACCCTCCGGCGCTCGACGGCATGCAGACGTTCTTGTTGGCCGGGTCGACCAGGGCGTCGTTGGCGGGTGAGGACCCGCTGGGCGGCGGCCCCGTGGGGGTGTCGAGGCTGGTCACATCCATGGTGGTGCCGTTCAGGGTGATGGTGGTCGGCCCTTCGTAGAGACAGCCGTCCTGGGCGGCCACGTCGGCCAGCTGGTTGTCGGACTGGGGGATCTGCTCCGTGGGGAGCCCGTTGGCCTTCGTGCCCGATACCGTCGGGTTCGAGCTGCAGGTCGTCTCGTCCCAGCTGACGGGGTCGGCGGTGGACACGTTCAGGAACGAGGGGTTGCCGCAGACAAAGACGGAGTCGTTCATCCACACGTTGCCGTCCAGGCTGTCGCCGGTGATGAAGTTGACCTCCACGCACCCCGAGCTGAGACCGACCGGGGCCGCCCAGTAGTACTTACAGGTGGGCGGATTGGAGGGGTTCAGCACGTAAGGGTCGATCTGGTCGTAGTTGAGCCAGTACAGGTTCAGCAGGAAGTTGTTGAGGGGGATGAATTTCACCGTAGCGGTTTGGTAGACGAAGCGCCCGGGATACCCCGCCGCCCCGAAAACGGTCATGGAGACCTGCCCGGTGCTGGTGTTGATCTGGGGGTCGCTGTACATGAACCACGACGGGGGGCTGTTGCTCGACGAGCTTGCCACCTGCACCCAGGGGTTGTTCGGGGGAACCGTGGGTGACTCGGCGAAGCTCAAGTTGGTGCAGAACCCGGAGCCTTCGTTGGCAGTGTCGCAGGTCACGTAGTCGGGATTGGCGTTCGTGGCATAGAGGTATTCGTCGACTCCGGCGATGGCGGCGCGATAGGCGACGTGTTGGACCACGTCCTGCTCGATGACCGGTTCCTGGTTGATCACTTCGTTCGTCAGGGTCGTGCCCCCGATCACGAAGAGCAGGGCCAGGCCCATCACCAGCGGAAGCGTCTGGCCGGATTGGTCGGGCCGGTGCATCAGCCCACCCACGTCTGGTACGTCGGCGCCAGGAGATAGACCATTGTCTGGAATCCCGAGGCATTGCCCGGAAGCAGTTGCGCCTCGATGTCGACTGACACGGCAACGATGTCGCCCAGCTGGGCAACGGTGGGAGTGCTCGTGGTCGTCATCACGATGCTCACAAAGGTGCCGTTGTCGCTGGCGTCCACGTTCACCTGCGACGTAGGCGATGAACTGAGCAGGAAGCTGGTCCCGGGGGTGACGGTCCCTACGTACGTCCCAGCCGGGATGCCGGTACCGGTCACCGGCAGACCCTTGTCCACTGCCTGGATGCTGGTGTCATCCACCGTGTCCGACCCGCTGGTGACGGTGGCCGGGTCCGAGCGAGGGAGCGTGTAGGTGAAGATGGGTGTCGCCGCGCTGTTGATCACGTTGCCGACGCTCACCAACGTGTGGGTCGGACCTCTGGTGTAGGTGCAGCCGCTTCCTGCTGGGGGACAGCTTCCCGAGTCGGCCGGCGTCATCGTCAAGGTGAAGATTGACGTGGTGGTGTTCAGCACCGCCACCGCCCGTTCGGGGCCGTTGGCATTCCCGGTGTCGGTGAAGAAGGTGATGGCGCTGGCGTTGGTCGAATACGGCACGCCGCCGATGGTGGCGTTGAGGAAGGCTGCTTGGGAGGGACCGGGTTCCACCGCCTCGCGCAGGTAGCGCGCCAGCGACTCGGTGGCGGGAACGACCTGGTCCACCACCGTGTAGGTGCGCGAGAGGGCCGTGCTGTCGTGGTACAAGGCCTGGACCGACGGCACGCTCACGGCCATGACCACGGCCATCGTCGAGCAGACGACGAGCATCTCGACCAGGGTGACCCCCGCTTCGGTGGGTGAGTGACGGCGGTCGCGGCTCAGCCTGGTCATTGCACGCTCACGGGAACTGGCGTCCCGTCCTGGTAGGTGTTCTGTCCCTCGACCACACCGGTGGTCGTCACCTGCAGCGTGACTGTCGTCTGACCCTTGCCCGGATCAGTCACGGTGACCGAGTAGGTCTCAGCCGGCAAAGCGGTAGTGCTGGAGCCAGATTGGGGACCAGACTGGATGGGAGCGGACAAGCCGAAGACGTCGGAGGGGCACCCGTCGCTCGGATTGGGATCTTCCACGGTCGCCGACGCTGTGTCTCCGGACACCGGATCCCCGGAGGAGTTGGTGATGGCCAGCTCCAGCAGGGAAAGGCCTCCCACTCCGGCCGACGAGCTAGTGCCGGGGGACGTGGCGATCTGGGTGGCGGGACTGGGCTCCTCGGCCAGGCAGTCGCCGTACCACACGGCGTACCCGGATACGTAGGGAAAGAGATCGGCGCTGGTGCTCGGCGATCCAGCCGGGATGACCGTGGTCCAGCCAGATGGCTCGAGGCTCGAATTCGCCACCGACACGGGCATGCCGGTGGCCGGCAGAGCGAGGCCGTTGGCCTGGAACTGCACCACACTGGCCTGGTCGAAATCGGGGAACACCGCGTCGGTGGTCAGGCCGACAACGACCGTGACATCCGACGGCGGTGACGTCGTAGAACAGTCACAAGGACGGAAGCTCTCCTGGCCGTCGATGAACACCGGCCCGCCCGCAGGCGAGCCCAGCTGCACGTTGTACAGCCCGGGTGTTTCCTGTGTGAACACGCATCCGTTGGAGTCCGGCACGAAGGCCTGGGCGCTGCCTCCCACCGGGGTGATGGTCACGGGAACGGTGGTGACGGCCGCCGGTGGCGAGCCCGACGCTCCTTCGATCTGCACGGCGATGTACCCGTCGGACGGATTGACCGTGCCATAGGGCGGGTTGATTACCGTCGTCTCGGTCAGGGAGCTCGAGACCCAGCTCACCGTCACCTGGGAGGTGATGACCTGGGGGGGGCTACCCGACTTGCAGAGACTGTGCGACGATCCGGTGTCCAGCCAGTCGAAGTGGCCGGTCACTTTGTAGGGGATGCCGGCGACCGAGGTGGTCGCCAGGGTGACGTTCTGGCCGATGTCGGCCTGCAGCGTGGTGAGGGGCCAATTGGCGACCGTCTCGAGCCACTGCTCGGCCAGCTGGGTGGCCGACACGCGCTCTCGGGCATTGGACGCCTGGGTGCTCACCGTGTCGATCACGTAGGACGTCGAGACGAGGATGGCGCTCAATACCGCCAGGGCGATGACGCTCTCGAGCAGGCCGAACCCAGCCTCCCCCCGGCCCGTTCGCCCGGCAGGTCGTGCGTCTAGCCGTCCGAGTTGACCTCCGTCTCGAACGGGCCACCCAGTGCGTAGCGTTCGGACACTCGCCACCGTTCTGCTCTTCGGCACTCACGGTGGCAATCTTCGCCCAACACAGGCCAAATACGTCACTCTTTGTGGTCAGTGGGGCAGGTGTGGGCCCTGGTGTCGGCCCTTGACCTCAGCGGCTCGTCGCCCGGAGTGAGCCACGCTGGCGCCGGGGCTTGGCCGGTGGCTTCACGCCCTGCGCCGAGGCAGGCGCCGTCGCCGCCTTCTTGGCCGGCGATTTCTTGTCCGGCGATTTCTTGTCCGGCGATTTCTTGGCTGAAGACGACGCCTTCGCCGAGGTGGCAGCCGGCGCGGCCTGACCTGAAGGGGCTTTGCCTTTTTCGGTTTTGGTCGGGCTGGGCGCGTCCTTGGCCTTGGACGCCACCGTGTCGGGCAGGGCAAGCTGCGCGCCTCGCCGAGGAGGATCGAGCGCAACCAGCACGAACCGCCGGGTCTCCCCCTTGCGCAGCGCGGCTCGCGCACTGTTGGGTGGCGGGTCGCCCAGCCCCGACAGCGGCACGTAGCAGTGCATCGGCCCCACGTCGACCATTGCTCCGTGCGACACGAAGTTGCACACCTCCCCGCTCACCTCGCTGCCCAGCGTGTGCTCGGAGATGAACGTGAGGAAGGTCAAGGGGTCGTTCACCGCCTGCGGCCCGTAGGTGGCGGCCGGCCCGGCCTGCCTCTTCCTCGCCGCCCCGCCACTGCCGTCACCGCCGGTGCTCCCGATGGCTTCTTCGGTGGCAGCCTCGATGGCCGCCTGGACTTCCGGGTCTCCGCCTCGCCGCCGGCGGCGGCGGCGAGAGGCGCCCGAGGTCGTGCTCGTCTTCTTGCCGATCTTCTTTTCGGCCTTCTTCTTCGCCCCTTGGGCCGGCGCGCTCGAGAGCGACCGGTCCTCCGCCGCTGCAGTGGCCGCTTCGGTGGCCTCGGCGGCGGCGGCTTCCACCGCCTCGAGAACAGCGGCACGTGCCCGGCGTCGGGGGCGCGCCGCGGCGGTCCGCCCTGCGGCGCCGGAGCCGGCCTTCGTCGTCTTGCCGGCCGCCTTGGACGGCTCCGTGCCTGCCGTCGCCGACGCTGCCCGGCTGCGCGGCCCCCGGACAGGCAGCCGGGGGGTGAAGATCCATCCCACCCCGGGGACGGGCTTGCCGCCGACGAGCCGTCCCTCCTCGAACAACCACGGGTGCTCGAGGTGGAACTCCTGAAAGGAGTCGTTGGAGAGAACCTGTCCTCCGACGCGCTCGGCGATGCGGAGCACGAAGGCGTCACCTCGCCCGAT
>DATHCF010000334.1:0-9990 GCA_035319705.1 Acidimicrobiales bacterium
ACTGGGCCGTGCAGATCCTCACCCGCATAACGCGACATGCAAGCGTGGGCATGTTCAGCGCCGGCCTGAGCGACGAGGACCTCTCACTTGCCGGTCTTTGGCGAGTCGACGACCTGCAGCGCGAGATCGACCTGAGGCTCCGGGAAGAACCGCGCCCCCGCCTCTGTGTCCTTCCGGAGGGACCGCTGGATTTCGTCCTGACCTGAACCCGGCCATTGGCCCACCCGGCGGCGGCCGTGCGACAGGGCCGGGCTGCGGGCCATTGGGCTCTGGCCCGGGCATCACCGGCATTCCACCATCGGGGGAAAGGCGCCAAGGCGCCTCGTACGGCATGGGGTCACGCACGGCAACGGGCCGAGCACCAAGGGAGGTTCGCATGCGACGCACCGGACCGCTCGACGCTGCGTTCTTCGGGCTCGAAGCCAGCGGTCATCCTCTCCACGGCATGGCGGTCATGCTGCTGGACCCGGCCACCGTCCCCGGCGGGTACTCCTTCGGACGGCTGCGCAGCTTCATCGACAGCCGGCTCCCAGGGATCCCCCCGCTCCGCCAGCGGCTCGTCCCCGCTCCGCTGGGCCTGGCCCGACCGGGGTGGGTCGATTCGCAGGTCGACGTCCGGGCGCACGTGTTCCGGCACGTGCGCACAGGCGGCACCCTGGCCGACGTGGCCTCCTTCGCCGCCAGCGTGGCTTCAACTCCTCTCGATCGGGCGAAACCCTTGTGGGAGATGCACGTCGTCGAGGGACTGAAGGACGGGAGGATCGCCATCGTCGCCAAGGTCCACCATTCCCTGATGGACGGCGTTGCGGGCATGGACTTCATGGCCAGCATGTTCTCCCTGCGTCCCCGAGCCGGCGCGGTGGCGGAAGCCGACGGCGGGACGACGCGTGTGCCCGGGCCTCTTGCCACGGCGGCCCTGGCCGTTCCCGACCTGGTCACCGCGCCGCTTCGGGCGGCACGGGCGATAGCGGGGTCGGTTCAGGGAGCGTGGCGCCTGGGCAGGTCGGCCCGACAGCAGGGTCCGCTCCGGCTACCCCGGCCGCCCCGCATCAGGTGGAACGGCGACCTCGGGGACAGGCGCACCATGGCCCTGGCGTCGCTGCCGCTCGCCGAGGTGAAGGCCGTCGGACGCGCAACGGGCTCCACCGTGAACGACGTCGTCATGAGCGTGATCGGCGGCGCCTGTCGCTCCTATCTCGTCGAGCGAGGCGAATTGCCGTCCTCCTCCCTCGTCGCCGTGGTTCCGGTCTCGACCCACGCCGGTGGCGATCACTCCAGGGCCGCCAACGCCGTTTCCATCATGCTCTCGCCCCTCGGCACCGACGTGGGCGACCCAGCGCAGCGGCTCCTCGTCGTGCACGAGGCAATGGTGCAGGCCAAACGCCTCCACGACGCCCTCGGAGCCGCCACGTTGGCCGAATGGGTGGCTGTTCCCAGCCCGTTGGTGATGTCCGCCGTGGCCCGGGCCTACCTCGGGATGCACGTGGCACGCTACGCACCGGCGGTGGCGAATCTCCTGGTGTCCAACGTGCCGGGGCCGCCCGTGCCGCTCTACTTCGGGGGAGCGCGCCTCGTCGGGCTCTATCCCCTGGGGCCCGTCTACGACGGTGTCGGGCTCAACATCACGGTGGTCAGCTGCACGGACTCGCTTGGATTCGGGCTGGTCTCCTCCCCCGCGGTCATCGACGACCTCGGCGCCCTGGCGAGCGGGATCGCCGACGAGTTCGGCTCTCTGCTGAGGGCATACGAGATGCCGTCTCAGACCCGCATCTCGGGCACAGTGGCGGTGGCATCATGACGCCCCTCGATCGCCGGCCCGATCCCGCAGCGATGCCCTTCACCGACGACCAGTCATCCGCCCTGGCCACGGTCGACACCGGTGTCGAGCAGAAAACCGGCGCCAAGGCATCTCGAGCCGGAAGCGCCGCGCCCGGAGCTCGGATCACCATCGTCGGGGGTGGAAGCACCCACTGGGGCCCGAGCCTTTTGATCGACTTCGCCAACTGCCCCGCCTTGGCTGACGCCGAGGTGGTGTTGATGGACGTCGACGGCCATGCCGCCCAGACCATGGCTCGAGCCGGAGCCCACATCGCCAGGGTCGGTCGCATCCCCCTCGCCGTCCGGGCCACAACCGACCTCGACGACGCGCTGGAGGGGGCGCAATTCGTCATCACGGCATTTTCCGTCGGTGGCTTCGAGAGCATGCGGTGCGACATCGAGATCCCCGCCCGATACGGCATTCGACAGCCGGTTGGCGACAGTGTCGGCCCAGGTGGGATCTCCCGGGCGCTGCGGAGCATCCCGGTCCTCCTCTCCGTGGCCCGTGCCATGGAGAGCAGATGCCCGGACGCACTGCTGATCAACGTGTCGAATCCCCTCACCGCCCTCTGCCGCTCCGTGGCGAGAGAGACGTCGATCGAAGTGGTCGGTCTCTGCAACGAAGTGGTCGGCCTACAGCTGGCCATGAGCCTCCTTTTCGACGTCGGCATTCAGGAGGTCGATCCGGTCATCGCGGGGGTGAACCATCTACCGGTGGCCACGTCGCTTCGGATCGGAGGGCGCGACGGCTTCGCCATGCTGCATGACGCCATCGCCGGGCGGCTCGACCTCTCGGGTCCGGTCTGGCTCGACCCTCTTCCGGAGCAGCTGGGGTGGCACCCTGGCCGGCCGGGACGCGGCTGGGTCAAGGCCGACGTCCTCGAGAACCTGAAGCTGAAGATCGAGCTGTTTCGCCGATTCGGGGTCCTGCCGGCGGCCGCTGACACGCACGTCGCCGAGTTCTTTCCCTGCTTCGTCTCCGAGGTCTCCGACTTCGGAAGGGACTGGGGAGTGCATCAGTACGGCATGGCTCGGCATCAATCGGACAAGGTCAAGGACAGCACCAACCTGGCCTGGTTGATGGCACAGGACGAGGTCCCCGCTCTGCCCTCCGGCGAGGTGGTCGTCCCTCTGCTCGAGGGACTCCTGACCGGGGTCGACCGTTGGTTGCCCGTGAACCTGCCCAACAGCGGTCAGGTGCAGAACGTTCCCCTGGGACCAGTGGTCGAGTGCATCGGGGTGTCGGGCTCCGAGGGTCTTCGTCCGCGCGACTCGGTGGCCGTTCCCTCGGTTGTGGGCGAGTGCTTGCGACGTATCTGCGTGAGCCAGGAGCTCACCGTCGAAGCGGCCGTCACCGGTGACCGGACGAGAGTTCTCGAGGCGATGTTCGCCGACCCGACGGCCGGCCGCCTGCCCTACGAACACCTCGTCGCCATGACCGACGAGCTCCTGGCGGCCACGGCGCCCTGGCTCCCGCAGTTCGCCGCCGAGGGCCGGCGGTGACCGAACTGGTGCACTCGCCAGGGGCGGCAACGCGGCTGGGCGACGTCGAGACACAGCTGAGCCCGCTCCTGGAGATGACGCAGACCACTCCCACTTGCCTGTGGAACGATTCGGCCTCCCCTGAGGAGCTGGCCTACGCCATCCAGCACGGCGCGGTGGGTGCCACCTGCAATCCCGTGATCGCCTTGTCGATCCTCAAGAACGAGATGCCGAGCTGGCGACAGCGCATCGCCGCCCTCCTCCAGGAGCTGCCCCAGGCCACCGAGGACGACATCGCCTGGAAGCTCGTAGAGGAGCTCTCGGTCAGAGCGGCGCGGATGCTCGAGCCCATCTTCGACGCCCACCGAGGGCGCAACGGCCGGGTCTCCATCCAGACCGATCCCAGGCGTTTTCGCAGCGCCAGTTTGATCGTCGACCAGGCGGTGGCGTTCAGCCAGCTGGCGCCCAACATGGTGGTGAAGATTCCCGTGACCCGGGCCGGCATTCCGGCCATCGAGGAGGCCACCTACCGAGGGATCAGCGTCAACGCCACCGTATGTTTCACGCTCCCGCAGTGCCTGGCCGTGGGCGAGGCGGTGGAGCGAGGATTGCGGCGAAGAGAGGGCGAGGGCAAGGCCGTCTCCGACATGGGACCGGTCTGCACGGTCATGGTCGGCCGCCTCGACGATTGGCTGAAGGTCCTGCTCGAGAGGGACGGGGCCACCGTCGATCCCGGATGTCTCGAGTGGGCGGGGATCGCCGTGTTCAAAAAGGCGTACCGAATCTTCAACCAGCGCGGATACCGCTTGCGCCTGCTGTCCGCCGCCTTCCGCAACCATATGCATTGGAGCGAGCTCATCGGAGGGGACGTCGTCATCTCGCCGCCCTACGCCTGGCAGCGGAGGTTCAACCAGGGTGACATCCAAGTCGTGCCCCGGATCGACGACCCGGTGGACGACCGTTTCCTGGACCAGTTGCTCGTTCACTTCGAGGACTTTCGCCGCGCCTACTCCGAGGATGGCATCTCCGTCGAGGAATTCGACTCCTTTGGTGCCACCCGCCGGACACTGCGACAGTTCATGGCCGCTGTCGCCGATCTCGACGCCCTGGTGCGCGACGTGATGGTTCCGGATCCTGACCGATAGGGAGACCGGGTCCCGGTGGCCGGGCCGCCGTCACCCCTCGTCGTCGAGACCCAGGAGCCACGCCGGGTTGCGCTTGACCATGGTCTCGATGTCATGGCGGTCCACGCCCAGGGCCAGAAGAAGGCGGATGTAGAGCTTGAGCCCCTCCACCGGGGGAACATTGAGCATCGATCCGTAATCCGTCGCCATCACCAGCCTGGCGGGCCCGACCCTGCGGATGATCTCGAGCACTTCCTCGCGATCGATGTCCGGGTTGTTGAAGTGCGGGACCGCCGCATACATGAACAGCCCCATGAAGGCCCCAAGGTCGGCCATCTCGGCCTGTTGCTCGGGGGACGCCCGGTTGACGCTGTACTGCGGATGGGTGACGAGCACCCGATCCACTCCAGCTTTGCGCGCTTCGGAGATGACGGCGCGGCGCTCGCGGGTGCCGAGGTGACAGGTGTCCAGCAACGCGTCGTGCTCGGCAACGAGGTCGAAGATCTCGTACATCTCCGGTCGAAGATCTCCTTCTTCCGTCAGCACCTCGATGCCACCGGTCTCGCCCAGTACCCGCCTATGATGGGCGGCGTCGTGACTGGGCAACCAGATGCACCTCCCGCCCAGCTTCAACGAGGTCTTGACGGCCACCGGATTGAGGCCACCGGCAGAGTAGTTGAGGACGACGCCTCCGAACACTCGAAAGCGGTCGGTCCGCCCCTTGTCCCTGCCGTAGCGGTCCATCATCTGTTGGACGAAATAGGCCATGGGCGCGGTGTCGGAATACATGCTCTTGCAACAGATTGCCCGCATCCCGGCGTCGTAATCGGCCCGGCAGATCTCGGCGAAGTCCCAGCCGGTGTCGACCAGGGCATCTGGGTAACCGTGCACGTGGATGTCGACGGCGCCCTTCATGATCGGCGCCACGTGCGCCTCGGTGATGTTGCCGGTCTGGCCCAGCAGCTCGACGGTCTGGTAACTCAGCCTCGCCCTGGACAGGAACTCCGGCTTCAGCGACTCCTCGACCACCCCTTCGTAGCCTTGCGCCATGATGACCTCTCTACGGTCGTCCATCCTCCGCAGCCGCCTGCTGTTGGCCGACTGCGATCTGCTCCCAGAAGGCAGCAGTCAGCCGGGCCGCCTCTGCGTCCTCCGGCAGAGGCAGGATCTCGGCAACGAGCATTCCTTCGTAGGCGATCTTGTCGAGCGCCGAGACCAGGCCCGCGAAGTCGGTGTGGCCCTGACCGGGCGCCCGCCGATTGCTGTCGGCAACGTGGACATAGCCCAGACGGTCACCGGCTGCGAGCACAGCCTCTTCGAGGCTGGGTTCCTCGATGTTCATGTGGAAGGTGTCGAGCAGGAGCTTCATCGATGGATGCGCGATCTCGTCGAGCACAGCCAGGCCCTGCGCTGCGGTGTTCACGAAATTCGTCTCGTAGCGGTTGATGGGCTCGAGCAGGAGTGTCACACCGCGCTCAGCGGCATGGACAGCGCAACCACGTATGGCCTCGACGGCACCGGCTCGCTGGCTCGCCTGCTCCCCGGGTGGTCCGACCAACCGCCCACGGATGCCGCCCACGATCACCGCCGCGCCGAATCGGGACGCCAGGTCGATGGCGCCGCAGAGCCGGCCGGCAGCCGCCTCCCGGATGTCCGGGTCCGACGAGCTCAGACACAACGAGTCGACCAGGCAAGCCTGCCCGGTGGCGATGGCGCACAGACGGAGACGACGGTCCCCGAGCATCGAGGCCAGGTGCTCTGGCTGAACGTCACTGGGAGCCCTCAGGCTCAGCTCGACGGCCGAGAATCCCAAGTCAGAGGCAACATTCAGGCCCTCCTCGAGCCGGCCGGCGAACAGCAGCGGCGCGAACGGGCTGGGCCGAGGTGAGATGGCCAAGCCGAGCCTGCCGGCAAAGCCCGTTGTCGGCACGTCACGCATCTCGGCTCGCCGTCGCAACCTACGGGGTGAAGACGACCTTCAGGGCGTCGGGCTGCAGCGACTTCTCGACTGCCTCTTGCGCTTGCTCGAGCCTGAAACGGTGGGTGATCAAGCGCTCCCACGGGAAGCTGTGGCGGTGGCGCCACATCATCTCCAGCGCCCGGTAGTAGCCATCGTGGGGGTGGTTCGTGTTCCCGTAGAGGAGCACGTTCTTCGCCGCGATGTGGCGGTGGACGTTGAGGGCGACTTCACCGGTGTCGGCGAAGTTCCCTGTCTCGAGATAGGTCCCTCCTCTCCGCAGCATCTCCAGGCCCACCCTCACCACGTCGGGCCGGCCGACGGTCTCGACGACCACGTCGGCTCCCCGACCCTCGGTCTCCCCACGGATCATCTCGACGAGCTCTGCGTCGATCAGCGGCGACACGTCGATGGCCATGTCGGCCCCGAAGTCGTCGGCCATGTCGAGCTTGGTGTCGCTGGCATCGAGCACGATGACCTTGCCGGCACCCAGGATCCGAGCCTTGGCCACCATCATCATCCCCACCGGGCCGGCTCCCTGGACGACCACGGTGTCGCCGAAGTGAAAGCCCTTGCCTCCCGAGGCCGCCAGCTCTTTGCCCCGGTCGAGCAGGGCGGCTACGACGAACAGCTCGACCAGACAGGCGTACTCGACGGGGATGTGCTCCGGCACCCGGTACACCCAAGCCTTGGGCGGAAGGTACATGTACTCGGACCAGCCCCCGACGATGTAGGGAAAGCGGTCCGACGGGTAGGTCATGCCGATACCTTGGTGCTGGGCACAGTAGGGATAGGCGTGAACGGTACGGCAGTACCAGCACCGGCCACAGATGACATTCGGACAATTGGTGACCCGGTCGCCCACTTGCAGCTTCTGGCCGCTGTATTCGATGTCGCGCCCGACCCCGTTCATCTCGACGACGATTCCGGAATTCTCGTGACCGTGCACACACGGGAACACCATGTCCTGCTCGGACTCGGTGCCCCCATAGAGGGTCACCTCGCCCCGAAAGGCATGCTTGTCGGTTCCGCAGATTCCCGACATCTCCATCTTCACGATGAGCGCACCGGGCTCGAGATGGTCGGGATACGGGAGATCCTGGACCTCCATGCGCCCAGGGGCGACCATGACCGCCGCCTTGACGCTCCGCACCCCGCTTGGCTCCCTGGGCCGGGCCTTCGGCACTTCGACCACGCTCGTCATGGCGTCCTTCCTTTCACTTCCCTTTCACTTCACCGCCGTGGGCGTCGACAGGGACAGGGCCGCCGGCTCGGCTCACGGCGGGTAACCGAGCGTGTAGAGGTGGCGGCCGCTGGCATCGAGTGGGCCCCGAAGCACCGCTTCGACCTCGTCGGCTCCCCGCTGCGTGAGCTGGGCGACGGGAGGCAGCTTCCCGGGAGGATATGTCCGCATGATGTCCTCGACGAGGCGCACGAGATAGTCGAGGATGGCACGCAGACCCGGCTTGGCCTTTTCCGCTGCGGCGAGCGTGGCGCTCCCCACCACCCCTTCCGGCGTGGCGATGACCTCCAGAGTCGACCCACCGACGTGCTGCCAGAAGGGGATGGGCAGGTCGTAGGCCGAGCCGGAACTGTCGATGTGCCCCGGCGGCATCAGTGGCTGGGGTTTGGTGTCCACCGCATCTTCCATCTTCACCATCTCGGGAAACAGCGCCAGCGAGTAGGAGGTCTCGCACTCGTCGCCGTGGATGAATGGAGTCTCGAACGGGCCGCCGTGCTCCTTGTCCCGGATGTGCTCCTTGATGGTGAACCACCAATTGACGTTCACCAGGAGCATCGGAACCTGGTATTTCTTGGCGAACTGGTGCATGGCGACCGGGATCACGTAGTCCTGGCCGTGACCGTTCAGCAGGATCTGCTTTCGGAACCCGCTGTTCCACAGCCCCGCCATCACGGCGCGGAGATTGGCGGCGAACGTCTCCTCGGGGACCACGATCGTCCCGGGCATGCCCAGATGGTGGTAGGGGTGCGAGCCATACCAGATGGGCTGGGCCACTGTGCACCCGGTGGCCGCGGCCACCTGCTCTGCCATACGCGTCACCAAAAAGGTGTCCTCGCCGCTCGGCGCGTGTGGCCCGTGATTCTCGGTCGAACCGATGGGAAGAATGACGAGGTCGTTGCTCCGAAGGCGTTCGGCGACCTGGTTGCCGGTCATGTTCTGCAGGTACAGGCCGGTCGCTCTGTCCATGTGACCCCCGTCAGGGGGAAGGTCCCACTCCACCACCGCATCCTCCTTTCTGGGCTCACCCTGAGACGCGGGCGCCGATCTCCTCCAGGGTTCGTTCCAGGTACAGGCGGCTGTTCATCATCATCTGCTCGGTCACCTCGGGCGGGTCCTCTCCTTCGGTCTCGTAGGACAACACGCCCTCGAACCCGTGCGACAAGAGGAGCTTCAAGCAACGTCGAAGGTCGACTTCTCCGGCTCCGAGGGTCACCGCCCTGCGACCGATGACGTCCTTGGCGTGGACATGGCTGACCAGATGGACGACGCTCTGGAGGACCTCCACCTCGTCGCCGCGTCGCGACTGGTCGAGCTTCCACTCGTACCCGGCGCGTGTGGTGCCGACGTAGTCACCGCGATGCGGATTGGCGGTGTCGAAGTTGACCCGCAGCCATGGAGAGCTCGCCAGCTCCATGATCCGGGCCAAGCCCATCGGGGACAGCGAGATGGTCCCGTGTGGCTCCACGGCCAACACGACGTGCGAGGCCTCGGCTACGGAGAGAATCTCCGTCAGTCGCTCTCGTATGACGGCCAGGGCGTCCGCTTCGGGCATGCCCTCGGGGCACCTCCCCTCTCCGGTGATGACGATGGGGATCCCCGCTGCCGATGCCCAGCGGATCGTCTGGCACAGGTCGGGCACGGCGTCCGGGTCGGAGATGACCTCCCGGTGGCTCCCCACGGCCGACACCCCGGAGAAGCCGAATTGCTCCGTGGTGGCCCTGAACTTCGCCGGGTCGTCGTTCCATGGGTCGGCGTGCGCGCACCAGCAGAGGTTGCTCTCGACCTCGACGTAGTGAAAGCCGGCTCGGTGGACGCGCTCGAGCGCATCCTCGAGCTCGAGACGCCGGAAACCCACGGTGTTGCAGCCAAGCTTCACCACGACCTCGCTGGTGAGGTGATCTAGATCTCTTCCACGTCCTTGTCCAGGCCCAACAGCCATGCCGGATTGTGTTTGACCATCGTCTCGATGTCCTCACGGGCGACCCCGAGAGCCAGAAGCAAGCGGATGTAGAGCTTCATGCCTTCGACCGGTGGCGGAAGGAGCATCGATCCATGGTCGGTAGAGAGCACGAGCCGCTCCGGGCCCACCTTTCGGATCACTTCCAGCATCTCCTCCCGGTCACAGCCGGGGTTGTTGAAGTGAGGAACGGTCCCGTACATGTAGAGACCGACGTAGGCACCGAGCCGGGCCATGTCAGCCTGCTGCTCGGGCGATGCTCGATTCACGCTGAACTGAGGATGCGTGACCAGAACGCGCTCCACTCCAGCCTTTCTTGCTTCCGAGATCACCACGAAGCGCTCGAACGTGCCGAGATGGCAGGTGTCCAAAATGGCGTCGTGCCGGGCCACCAAGTCGAAGATCTGGT
>DATHCF010000335.1:0-16953 GCA_035319705.1 Acidimicrobiales bacterium
GCCGGGGACGGCGCCTCGTCGAACGGGCAGTACATGGGGGAGGCGCCGGGTGCCGGGCTCGTCGCCATCAAGGCGGCCGGGGCCAGCGGCCAGACCGACCTGGCCACCGTCATCGCCGGCGTGGGCTGGGCCATCGCCAACCAGCAAGCACTCAACATCCGCGTGCTCAACATGTCGCTCGGCTACGAGCCCATCGAGTCCACCGCTCTCGACCCGCTCGACATCGCGGTCGAGAGCGCCTGGAACGCCGGCATCGTCGTCGTGGTCTCCTCCGGCAACGCCGGGCCGTTCAACGGAACGGTCCTGTCGCCGGGCGACGACCCGATGGTGATCACCGTGGGGGCGCTCGACGACCTGGCGCAGACCGACGTGGCCGACGACGTCATGACCACGTTCTCGAGCGTCGGGCCCACCAACCCCGACGGCTGGATCAAGCCCGACCTGGTCGCTTCGGGGCGGTCCGTGGTCAGCCTGGCCGCACCCGGCTCCACCATCTACAGCGAGTACCCGAGCGCGCGGGTTGGCACGGGCAACTTCGTGGGGTCCGGAACGTCGTTCTCCACTGCCATCACCAGCGGCGCCGTGGCGCTGCTGCTAGCCGACCACCCGAACTACACGCCGGACCAGGTGAAGGCCGCCCTGCTCGCCTCCACCTGGTCCGGGCCGGTGGGCAACCCCATGGTCGACGGGCACGGTGCGCTCGACGTGGGGGCCGCCGCCGCCATGGCGCCGCTGAACCTGATCCAGACCTCGTCGAGCGTGGCCGTGGCCATGGGGTGCACCGTGAGCCTGTCATCGACCTGGGCCCTTTCGTCCTGGAACCCGGCCAACTGGAGCTCCATGGCCTGGAACGGATCGGCCTGGAACGGATCGGTCTGGGACGGCTCCGCCTGGGACGGAAGCGCGTGGGACGGATCGGCCTGGAACGGATCGGCCTGGAACGGATCAGCCTGGGACGGCTCCGCTTGGGACGGCTCCGCCTGGGACGGAAGCGCGTGGGATGGATCTTCCTGGGACGGAAGCGCGTGGGACGGAAGCGCGTGGGACGGGTCCGCCTGGGACGGATCGGCGTGGGACTGACGCTCCCGTGCCTGCAGTCACGCAGGCACATCGGAGAATCGCGCCCGGCATTCTCTTTCGCTGCTCGGTGCCTCGTCGCCGGGGCCGTCGCCGGCGGGTCGACGGCGCTCGCCCTGGCCCTGGTGGAGCTCGTCCGAGAAGGCCCGCTCAGCGATGCGCAGCTGGCCACCCTCGGCGTCGTCGGCCTGCTGCTCGGCGCCAATTGGGCGTGGCCCCTGCGGGTGTCGGTCGGCAGCCAGACGCGCGCCGTCGCCTTCGACGAGTACGCACTCATCGTGTTGGTGCTCCTTGTGCCGCCCGGCGCCGTACTCGCCACCTTCGCCAGCGCCACCGTGCTCGCCCAGGGATTTCGCCGCCGGCCCCTCGTCAAGTCGGCGTTCAACGTGGGCCAGGTGCTGCTGGCGGCGGGCGCCGGCGCCCTCGTCTTCCATGTGGTGGCACCCCATGGGGGCGTACTCGCTCGCCACGGGCTGAAGCTGGCGGAGCGGAACCCGGCGTTCTACTGGGCCTTGGCGTCCGCCACGCTGGCGGCCGTCGTCTACACGCTGGTCAACGGCGGGGCGGTCATCGCCATCCTGGCCGCCACCGGCACCGCCTGGCGGACGGCGCTGTGCAACGGGGTGGACGTGCCGTTCCTGGCCATGAGCCTCCTTCTCGCCCCGGCCACCGCCGTCGTCGTGGCGGCCGACCCGTGGCTCCTCCCCCTGGCCGTTACCCCGCCGCTCATCCTGCGACGCCTGCTGGCCGACCGTTTCCAGGCGCGCCGTGAGCGGCTGCGGGTGAAGGGCCTCTTCGAGGCCACCTTGCAGGCGAATCGGTCGATGGGCGAATCGGAGGTGACGGCGGCGGTCCTGTGTGCCGCTCGCGAGCTGTTGCGGACCCCCGAGGCCGATCTCAGCGAGGCGTCGCTGACCGGAGCCGGGTTGCGGTCGCGTCTGGCCCTGCCGGAGCGCGACCTCTGGCTGTCGGTGCCGGCCGGGCAGCGCACCGAGCCCTTCGACGACTCCGATCAGGCGCTCCTCGACGCGCTGGCCGCGGTCGGCACCGGCGCCCTCAGCAACGCCTGGCTGTTCGAGGAGATCCGCTACCAGCGCGAGAGCCTGTCGGCCATCACCTCGAGCATGGGCGAGGGGGTCGTCGCCCTGTCGTCCTCCTACGAGACCACCTTCGTGAACCCCGCTGCCTGCGCCATGCTCGGATGGCCGGCGGTGGGCGCCACGGCGGAGGCGAGAGCCTCGTGGGCGGACGGCTCGGGCACGGTCCTCGGCCGCCGGGCGCCGGGCTTCCTGGTCATGCCCGCCCGGCGCTGCATGGACGGCCACGGCACGGTCACAGGCTACGACGCCCGCTTCGAGCGGCTCGACGGCTCGTTCGTCCACGTCGCCTTCACCGCCTCTCCCATGGTCCACGAGGGCCGGACGTGCGGAGCGGTGGTGGTCTTCCGCGACATCAGCGAGCGCAAGGAGTTCGAGGAGCAGCTCGCCCGCCATGCCTTCCACGACTCGCTGACCGGCCTGCCCAACCGGCGCCTGTTCCTCGACCACCTCGACCTGGCGCTCAACCGCTCCACCCGCAGCGGGGACGTCCACGCCGTGCTCTTCGCCGACGTCGACCGGTTCAAGCTCATCAACGACAGCCTGGGCCATACCGCCGGCGACCACCTGCTGGTGGCCATCGCCCACCGGATACGGGCGTCGCTCCGCCCGGGCGACGTGGTGGCCCGCTTCGGCGGCGACGAGTTCACCGTCCTCCTGCAGCAGATCCGGAGTCCCGAGGAGGCCGTGGTGGTGGCCGATCGCATCCTCGAGCAGATGCGAAGGTCGGTCATACTGCCCGACGGGCACGAGCTGGTGGCCAGTCTGAGCATCGGCGTGGCCCTGACGGTTCCCGGCAAGACACGCGACGACATGCTGCACGACGCCGATGTGGCCATGTACCGGCTCAAGGGCAAAGGACGCGGAGGCCAGTTCGAGATCTTCGATGCCGATGCCATGGGAGTCCGCTCGACCGAGCGCATCGACCTCGAGAACGGCCTGCGCCGGGCTCTGCATGAGCACGAGCTCGAAGTCCATTACCAGCCGCTGTTCTCGGTGGCCGACCGCCGGATCGTGGGGGCCGAGGCGCTCGTCCGCTGGAACCATCCCGAACGGGGCATGCTCAGCCCCCAGAGCTTCATCGGCTTGGCCGAGGAGACGGGTCTCATCCTGGCCCTCGGCCACCAGGTGCTCGAGGACGCCTGCCGGCAGGCACGGCGCTGGTACGAGCAGTTCGGGATCCGCTTGGTGGTGGGGGTGAACCTCTCAGCACGCCAGTTCCAGCAAGCGGGCCTACTGCAGGAGATCGAGGAGGTGTTGCACGCCACCGGCGTCGCCCCCACCCAGCTCAGCCTGGAGATCACCGAGAGCCTGGCCATGGAGGACGTCGATCGCAGCCGGGAGATCCTGCTCGGTTTGAAGGCGCTTGGGGTGCGGGTGGCAATCGACGACTTCGGGACCGGCTACTCGGCACTCGGCTATCTGGCGCAGTTCCCGGTGAACGTGGTGAAGATCGACCGGAGCTTCGTGCAGAACGTCGAGGTGGACCCGGTGAAGTCGGCCATCGTCGCGGCCGTGATCAAGCTGTCCTCCGCCATCGGCACCACGACCGTGGTCGAGGGAGTGGAGACCCGCGAGCAGCTCGAACACCTGGAAGCGCTCGGCTGTCCCGAGGCCCAGGGCTTCTACCTGGCCAGGCCCATGCCGGCCGACAAGCTGGACGGCCTGCTCGAGGCGGCCACCTCCGCGGTGCGGCCCTCGGCCCCCCGCTCGGCGGAGCTCTCCGCCGGCGCCGGGGCAGTGACCGCTTGAGGGCTCAGCCCTTGGGAGGCTGGTACTCCACCTGGATCTTCGCCGCCTTGTCGACCTCCTCGGCCGTGAGCAGCGGTGTGGTGCGGAGACGGACGGGAGCGTTGGCGCCGACGGTGAGGGCCATGGCGGCGGCGCTGGCGTTGTCGGGGAAGTCGGCGACGACGACGACGTCATGGTCCCCGAAGGCGAAGTACATGGCTTCGATCGTGCCGCCGACGCTCTTGGCGGCGCGCTCGACGATCTCGCGCCTGGCGGTACCGCCGCCGGCCTTCACAGCCTTTATGCCCTCGGACGTGTACGAGGCTTGAATGAGGAACTTCGGCATGTGCACCTCCTCCTCGGTGGGTGACTCCTGAGGGCGAACGGTACCGCGCATCGCCGGGAGATGCTCGGGGCCGGCAGCAGCCCTGGCTGCGCACCGTCCGGCCTGTCGTCATCCTCCCCGGGGGTTGCAGGTCTGTTGCGGTGCTGCAGGGAAACGCTTGGCCACATTGGCATCGCCCGTTCACCGAGCCTTCATGTTGGCGACTCTGAGCGGTAACGACGCACCTTTAAGGTGTCGAGAAACGACGACAAGGAGCCCGGCATGGAGAAGGTGCGATCAGCATGGAGGACGGCGGTCACCTCGATTGCCATCACGCGTTGGGCCCTGCAGTGGCCGGGCCCGAGATCGCCCGGCGATTGAACGATTGAAGCCGGTCAGCTCGATGGAACCGTCAGCGGCGGCACGGTCGTGCTCGGCACCGTCACCTGGCCACCACCCAGGTTGTCCGACGACGGGATGCCGCTCGAGGAGTGATTACCCGGGCCCTGGGTGAGGTCGAGCAGCACCTCCAAGGTCCCCGAGCTCTGGGTGGTCACGAAACCGCCGACGCTCGGGTTGGCGATGTCCCAGTCGGCGAACACGATGGGGATGTCGGCCAGCACGTCGATGCCGGAGCCCAGTCGCTCGGCCGACACCGTGAAGCTCACCTGCCGCGTCACCCCGTGCATGGTGAGCCGCCCGCCGGCCGGGTAGTGCTCGACGGTGCCTGTGGCCGGGACCGACCCCAGCACGATCGGGCTGCTCAGGCTGAAGGTGGCGGTGGGGTAGGTGCTCACGTCCATGATGCGCCCGTCGAACTGCGCGTTGCGCTCGCTCTGGTCGCTCACGACGCTGGCCATGTTGACTGTGAACGAACCGCTCTCCACCGAGGTGCCCGAGATGGTGAGCGACCCCCACACCTCGGCGGTACGCCCGACAGCGGTGGACTGTTGGCCGATCAGGACCTCCTGCACGCGGTAGCCGGCCACCGACCCGGAGCCGACGTTCCACACGCCGTCCACCGAGGAAGCCGTGGCCGAAGCCACCGCCGACGTCGGGGTGCTCTTCGGTAGCCGGAGCCTGGCCGGCGCCGGGCCCTCCACGAAGTGGATGTAGACGAACGGCCCGCCCACGGCCAGGACGACGACCAGCGCAACGGCGCCGGCGATCCACCACCGCAGTGCCCGCAGCCGTGCCGCCACGTCCCTCCTTCGGATGTCGACCGGTCAGAGCATGAAGCGAGGCCATAAGCACGGGCTTGAGGTGGGCTGTGAGCCCACTGTGAGCCTCGGGACCCGGCATTGCCAGTCTGGCTCGGCACCCGTCCGTCCCGGCTTCGGTGCTGCCTGCTTCATACGAGTGGCGGGTCCTCGGCGTTCATGCGATCTGCCGGTGCCCCGGGACCGGCGGGAGCCCGCCTGGGGATCAGCTGATCGTGGGCCGATAGCCGAAGGGCCGCAGCCGGCGCGACGGCGCCGTCTCTGCGCCCTCCTCGGGCTCGGGCTCGTCGTGGGTCACATCGCTCCACCCCGTGCCGGGGTGGCCGAGCCAGGAGATCTGTGGCCGCCACGGGACTCCGGACAGCACGAGCGATCCGCAGCGGCACGACGTCGAATCCCAGGCCGTGCGTGTCTGCAGGACATCGAGGCATCCCTCGCAGCGGATCTTGCGGGGGGTCCTCCGCCGTGCGGTCGGGCGCTCACCCGACGCACCGTCTCCGTGTCCGGCTTCGGTCATCCCGCCACGCGTTCGGCGACCGCCACCGGCGCCGCGGCCGGGTCGGGTTCCTCGTCTGGCCTCGCCAATTCGACGCCCGCCGGCGCGCACAGCCCTCTCGAGGGGGCGATGATGCCGTCGATGAGCCCGTACTCCTTGGCCTCCTCGGCCGTCATGAAGAAGTCGCGGTCGATGTCCCGTTCGACCTGCTCGACCGACTGCCCCGAGTGGAAGGCGATGATCTCTGCCATGCGCCTGGTGGTGGCCAGCACCTCGCGCAGGTGGATCTCCATGTCGCGCGGCGCTCCCCGGGTGCCGGCGGTGCCCTGGTGGATCATGATCTTGGCGTTCGGGAGGGCGAAGCGCTTGCCCGGGCTCCCGCCGCACAGGATCATGGCGGCAGCCGACATCCCCATCCCCACGCAGATGGTGGACACGTCGCAGCTCACGTGCTGCATGACGTCGTAGATGGCCATGCCGGCGTAGGACATCCCGCCTGGGGAATTGATGTAGAGCGAGATGTCGCGCTCGGGCTCGTCGGCGGCCAGGTAGAGGATCTCGGCCACGAGCAGGTTGGCGATCTGGTCGTCGACCTCCTGCCCCAGGAAGACGATGCGCTCCTTGAGAAGCAGCGAGTAGATGTCGAAGGGACGGTCTCCACGGGCGGTCTGGTCGAACACCGTGGGGATCACCGAGCGCAGGCTGGGCATGGGACGATCCTTCCGTGGATGAGATCTCGAATATGAGATATCATAGCTGAGGTATGGGCTTCGTGGAACGGGTGGGCCGGTGAACGAGCGACGGCACGAGCCGGTGCTCCCGGGCTTCAAGGAGATGGCCCAGCGCCGGCGTGCCCTGGCCGAGGAGCTCGTCGGTCACCGCCAGGCCCTGGGGCTGTCCCAGACCGAGGTGGCAGCCCGGATGGGAACCTCCCAATCGGCGGTGGCGCGCCTCGAATCCGGCGCGTCCGACATCCGGCTCTCGACGCTGGAGCGCTACGCGGCGGCCGTGGGCTACGTCATCGACTGGCGCCTGCAGGGCCGTGGACGCTGACGGACCGGGCGACGGCGGTCCGGCGTCGTTGACGCAGTCGGTGGAGGCGGCGCTGCTCAGCCGCCGGGTGGTCATGGCGCACGGGGAGCTCGACCACGCCCGGTCGTCGGAGGTCGCCGCCGCTCTCATGACCCTCGATGCACTCGGAGACGAACACATCGAGCTGCGGCTGAGCGCGGCGGACGGGGCGTTCGAGGCCGCTCTGGTCCTGGTGGACGTCATCGAGGTCCTCGGTGTGCCCGTCCACACCTTCGGCATGGGCGTGATCGCCGGCGGGGCTGTCGGCGTGCTCGCCTCCGGCCGCCCACGGGTGCTGTCGCGTCACGCCCGGTTGCATTTGCGGGAGCCCGACGTGGCGGCCAGTGGGCGCGCCGCCGACATCGAACGGGCGCTAGCCGAGCAAGCCGCCCGGCGCGACTCGTTCTACCGGCACCTCGCCCGATGCACCGGGCGCAGCCTGGGCGAGATCGAGTCGGAATGGTCGGCCGGAAGCTTCTTCGGCGCCGAGGATGCCGTCACCCTCGGCTACTCGGACCGGGTCATGTCCTGACCGGAGCACAGCGTCGTCTCGATGCGGCTACCGGGGTAGCAGCCGACTGACGTCTGTGCGCAGAGGAATCGGGCCCGCGCTATAGCGTGCGCAGCGTGCCCTGGGTGCTCGAGCTCGAAGGGTTGCGCCGGAGCTACGGCGACGTCGTCGCCCTCGACGACCTCTCCTTCGAGGTACCGTCCGGGCAGGTCGTCGGATTTCTCGGGCCGAACGGCGCCGGCAAGACGACGACCATGCGGGCCGTCTTCGGCCTCACCGACCTCGACGCCGGGAGTGTCCGGTGGAACGGGATCCCCGTGAACCAGGCGGCCCGCCGGCGCTTTGGCTACATGCCCGAGGAGCGTGGGCTGTACCCGGGCATGCATGTGGGCGAGCAGCTGGAATACCTCGGACGCCTGCACGGCCTGAGCACGGTAGACGCCGCCCGTGCCACCGAGGACTGGCTCGAGCGCCTGGAGGTCGCGGACCGGCGGGACTCCAAGGTCGAAACGCTCTCGCACGGAAATCAGCAGCGGGTCCAGCTGGCAGCAGCGCTGCTGCACGACCCGGAACTGATCGTCCTCGACGAGCCGCTGTCGGGGCTCGACCCGACGGGCATCGATGCCATCGGCAAGGTGCTGGTCGACCAGGCGCGAGCCGGGAGTTGCGTGGTCTTCAGCAGCCATCAGCTCGACCAGGTGGAGGATCTCTGCGAGCGGGTGACGATCATCGATCACGGCCGTCTCGTCGTCTCGGGAACGGTGGACGAACTGGAGACGAGCGGCGCACGCCGGCTGGTGGTGCGCATCGAGGGCGATCGCAGCGGGGAGTGGGCGCGCCGCCTGCCCGGCGTGACGGTGTCCGAGGTGAGCGCCGGCGCCGTCCGGCTCGTGCTCGACCGCTCGGTCGACAGCGACGACGTCCTCCGTGCCGCCATGGGCATCGGGCGGGTCACGGAGTTCTCCTTTGCGCGCCGCCGGTTGTCGGAGGTGTTCCGCGAGGCCGTGGCATGAAGCCCGTCTACGTCGTCCTCGTCGTGCTGTTCGGCGTCTCCGTCGGCATCATCCGGTTCAGACAGTTCCGTGCCCGGCATCGGCGTCGCACCGAAGCCGGTGCCGGGCGCACTCCGGAAGGGCGAACGGACGCCTCGCCTGCTCGTGCCCAGATGCCGACGGCACCGGTGGCGGCCGTGCCACCGAGCCCGCAAGAGCGCACCGCTGTCCGGCGTGCCGCCGATATCGGCGAACGCCTCGGCGACGTCGGGCAGATCGCCATGCGCGAGGTCACCGAGCGGGTCCGGAGCCGTATCTTCCGCGTCGGCACGATCATCGTCCTCGTCGCCGTCGCCCTGGCCATCATCATCCCGCAGCTGGAAAAGAGCAGCAGCGGGCCCACGCCGCAGGCCGTCGGCGTCGTGGGCACCGTCTCGCCCACCCTGGAGCACCTCGTGGCCGCGGCCGGCAGGGGTGACAAGGACAAGGTGCGCTTCGTCACCGAGGGTTCCCTCGCTCGAGCGGAATCCGGGCTCCGTACCAAGAAGCTCGCCTTCGCCATCGTCGGGGGGAGCGAAGTCCTGCTGTGGGAGCCGGCTTCCCTCTCGAGCTCGCCGGCTGACCCCACCCTGGTGGACGATACCGCCGAGTACCTGGGCGTCTTCCAGGCGTACCGGACCGCCGGGCTCACCCCTGCACAGGCTGCCGACATCGACAATTCCAAATCCGCCCCCGTGCGCACGTTGCAGTCGGGGTCGAGCCACTCGGCCCACATCGTGCCGGTGATCGGCATCATCCTCATGTTCGTGATGCTCTCGCAGTACTGCACGTGGACGTTGATCGGGGTCATGCAGGAGAAGTCGAGCCGCGTGGTCGAGGTGCTCCTGGCGATGGTGCGGCCGCTCCAGCTGCTCGCCGGCAAGGTGCTGGGCATCGGGCTGGTGGCGCTGGGCCAGGCCACGCTCGTGGTCGCCTTCGCCCTGCTTCTCGCCGAGGGGGTCGGATCCGACGTCTTGAAGGGCGATCAGCCGCTGGCAGTGGCCGCCCTGCTGTTGTGGCTCGTGCTGGGATATGCGTTCTACTGCTGGCTCTACGCGGCGGCCGGGTCGACGGCCGAGCGCCAGGACCAGATCCAGACCCTGGCGCTCCCGCTCAGCATCCCGATGCTCATCGGCTACGTCTACTCGCTCACCGTTGCCAGTTCGGGGAGCCCGGACACCTTCTTCAAGGTCCTCGCCTACCTGCCGCCGACGGCGCCGTTCTGCATGTCCGTCCTCGTCGCCTTGGGCCAGGCGACGTGGTGGGAGTTCGTCGCCTCGGTGCTCATCGCCATCGCCGGCACCGCCGCCATGGCGGTGTTCGCCGCTCGCATCTACCGGCGGGCCGTCCTGCACACCGGGGGGCGGGTGCGCCTGCGAGAGCTTCTGGCACGCTCAGGGCAGCGCTGAGCCCGCGTTGTGACAGGAGCAGGCCGATGGCGGTGGTGGGACGCCGTCAGGTCGGCCGGTCGACAGGCGAGCAGCGCCACTATGATGCCGCTCGGCGATGGAGCTCGCCGCAACCGCAGGTTCACCTGCTCATGGCTCCTACCTGACGGTGAGGATCGCAGGACGAGCGACGATGCGTGGTGTGTGGGTCGGCGTGGCCGGGTTCTTCGGAGCGCTGTTGCGTTACTGGCTCGACGGAGTGGTCGGCCACCTCACCGGGGGCGGCTTTCCCTGGGGGACACTGGTGGTGAACCTCTCCGGCTGCTTCCTCGTCGGCCTGCTGACCACGGTCCTCACCGAGCGGCTGATGCCGCACCGACGGTGCGGATCGCGGTGACGGTGGGGTTCGTCGGCGCCTACACCACCTTCTCCACCTTCGCCTACGAGTCGCTTCGGCAGCTGCAGGACGGGGCGCTGGGACTTGCCGCCGCCAACGTCGCCGGTTCGGTGGTGCTGGGTGTGCTCGCCGCCTGGGTGGGCGTGAATCGCCGGCAGGGCCCTGTGAGGCTGGCCGGCCAGGGGAAGCTGCTGCGGATCTTCATCGGCGAGTCCGATCGGTGGCACGGCAAACCGCTGTACCAGGCCATCGTGGAGCACCTGCGGGCAGAAGGGGTCGCCGGTGCCACCGTGATACGGGCCATCGAGGGATACGGCGCTCGCAGCCACCTCCACACCAGTCGCATCCTGCGGCTGTCGGAGGACCTTCCCCTCGTCATCGAAGTGGTCGACACCGATGAGAACATCCAGCGGATCCTGCCGGTGCTGGACGACATGGTGGAGGACGGGATGGTGACCCTGGAGCGCGTCGAGGTCATCACCTACCGGGCCGGGGAGGCGCCCCCGTCGTGATCGAGGCGGTGGTCTTCGACCTCGACGGCGTGCTGCTCGATTCCGAAGCGCTGTGGGACGACGCCCGACACCGGGCGGCTGTCGAGGAGGACGGCCACTGGACCGCTGGCGCCACCGCGGCGATGCAGGGCATGAGCTCACCGGAATGGTCGGCCTACATGCACGACAAGCTGGCGGTGGACCTCGACCCCGGCCGCATCGTGGATCTCGTGGTGGGAAAGCTGCTGGCGCGCTACGAAGAGGGTCTCCCCCTGTTGCCCGGCGCCCTGGAGGCGGTTCGGCGGCTGGGCCGCCGATGGCGGCTCGGGCTGGCTTCCTCGGCCAATCGGGTCGTCATCGACCGGGTTCTCGATCTGGCCGGCGTGGGGGAGCTGTTCGCCGTGACGGTCTCTTCCGAGGAGGTCGCTCGTGGGAAACCGGCGCCCGACGTCTACCTCGAAGCGCTGCGGCGGCTGGCCGTGGGGGCGGAGACCTGTGTGGCAGTGGAGGACTCCGCCAACGGCGTTCGCTCCGCCCTGGGGGCGGGCATGCACGTGGTGGTCGTGCCGAACCCGGATTTTCGTCCATCCGGCGAGGTGCTGGCGGCAGCAGATGCCGTGGTGCGCAGCCTCGACGATCTGACCATCGAGTTGGTGGACGGCATCGGTCAGAGCCTGATGAAGTGGCGAGAACGCCGCCTGGACGAAGTGGAGATCGAATCGTTCCCGGCGTCGGATCCACACTCCGACTGGGCCGGCCCCGACGGTGGGATCACAGTGCCACATCGCCGGTAGACGGGTAAGGTCCAACCGCGATCGGGCGCCGGGAGATGGCGTCGTCACGAAGGAGAACACCAGGTGGCCAGCGAAGGACTGCACGAAGCGTCAGAGCTTCTCGACGAGTGGACCATCGATCAACATCGGGCGGTCACCTCGTTGATCGAGGAGTTCGAAGCGGTCGATTGGTACGACCAGCGAGTCAAGGCCACCTCGGACTCGAGCCTCGCCGCCATCCTCGCCCACAACCGCGACGAGGAGAAAGAACACGCCTCGATGACCCTAGAGTGGCTGCGCCGTCGTGATCCGGCGCTCGATCGCATGTTGCGGACGTACTTGTTCACGACCGAGCCGGTGACCGAGGTGGAGGCCGAAGCCGAAGGCGGCGGCGCGACGCCGCCGATCAGCGCGGGCTCTCTGGGGATCGGAAGCCTGAAGGGGTCCGAGTGATGAACCATCTATTTCACGAGCTGGCGCCCATCTCGGACGCCGGGTGGGCCCAGATCGAGGACGAGGCGAAGAGTCGTTTGGTTCCCTATCTCGCCGCCCGCAAGCTGGTCGACTTCGCCGGTCCGCACGGATGGGGCTATTCGGCCACCAACCTCGGACGCACTGCAACGGTGTCGAGTCCCTCGGAGGGGGTCTCCGCCGTGCAGCGCCGTGTGCTGCCGGTGGTCGAGCTGCGTGCCGGCTTCAGCGTTTCTCGCGTCGAGCTGGACGACGCCGAGCGGGGGGCCAGCGATCTCGACTTCGAAGAGCTCGACGAAGCGGTGCGCCAGGTCGCCCTGGCCGAGAACGTGAGCGTGTTCCACGGTTATGCCGCCGCCTCCGTGCGCGGCATCACCGAGTGCACCTCCCATGCGCCTGTGCCCATCGAGGACGACATGGAGCAATATCCCAAGGTGGTCACCCAGGCCACCGACGTCTTACGGCGCGCCGGCATCGGAGGTCCGTACGGTTTGGCCATCAGCCCCGAGATCTACTCCAACATCGTCGAGACGACCGAGCACGGTGGGTACCTTCTCCTCGACCACCTGCGCAAGATCCTCGAGGGTCCCCTGGTGTGGGCGCCCGGAGTCGAAGGCGGTGTGGTCCTCAGCCTGCGCGGTGGGGACTTCGTCTTCGACTGCGGGCAGGACCTGTCCATCGGCTACAGCCAGCACGACGCCCAGGTCGTCCACCTGTACATCGAGGAGAGCTTCACCTTCCGCGTCATCGAGCCCGACGCCGGGGTGGCGCTGCGACCGCGCGCCTGAGCTGCCGACGAGCTGCCGTCGGCTGCTGTTCGACCACCAGTCTGGCCTAGGGTGCGGCGGGTGCCCGGCGTTGTGGGCTTTCCGTGACAGCGCTTCTTGTCGTGGTGGCCATGGCCTTCGCCGTGAGCCTGGGTGCCCATTACACCGGCGCCTGCATGGGGATGCCCTATGCGCTCGGGGCGGTGAGCGCATGGCGGGCGCTCGTCGTCATGGCCCCGCTCACGCTGCTCGGGGCGGCCTTCGCCAGCCACGCCGTGGAACGCACCGTCGCCGATCGCTTCACCGCGCATCTGCTCGGAGTGGACGCCGAGATCGTGGTGGTGGGCGTGGCCCTGGCGGTCACCGCGCTCTACAACCGCCTCAGGGTGCCGACCAGCACCATTCAGATCCTCGTCTTCTCGCTGGCCGGCACCGCACTCGGGGCCGGTGTCGGTGTGCGCTGGGGAACCGTCGGCGTGTTGGCGGCCATCTGGGTGGCGGCGCCGTTCGTCGCCTTCGGCTTGGGGTTCTGCCTCACCGTGGCGCTCGACCGCGTTCCACTCGTGCGCCGGGAGATCGATGCGGAGGCGCCGGCCGCCGGTGCACGACCGGCGCGAACGAGCGCGCTGTTGGCCGGCGCGTTGGTGGCGGTCGGTGGGGCGGCCTCGTTCACCATGGGGAGCAACGACGTGGCCAACGCCAGTGGCGCTCTGGTTGCCACCCACACCTTCTCTCCGCTGGTGGCGGGCACCTTCGGCGGAACGGCCATGGCGGTCGGCGTGCTCAGCTGGGGACGGCCGTTGCTCGAGCGGGTCGCCTTCGACATCGTGGCCCTCGACCGCCCGATGGCCACCGCCGCCCAGGCCGTGCAAGCGGTGGTGGTGCTCTTGGCGGTGGGTTTCGGCTTCTTCACCTCGATGAACCAGGCCCTGGTGGGCGCCATGGCCGGCACCGGCGCGGCACGGGGACGGCAGGCGGTGCACCTCTCCACGCTGACCGGGATCCTGCGCGGGTGGCTGCTCGGTCCGGCGGCCGGGATCGCCGTGGCCTTCGTCGTGAGCCGCCTCGTGGTGGCCGGAGGTGTCCACCTGCGCTGACGACGGGGCCCTGCCCACGTCGATCGCAACAGTCGGCGGATCGGAATAGCGGGTTGCCCGGGTAGGTTGGGCTTTCCATGGCCGGTCGCACCATCAGCCAGAAGGTGGCCATCGGCGTGGTCTACGTGATGGCGCTGTTCATGGCCATCATGGACACGACCATCGTCAACGTGGCGCTGCCGACGCTGGGCCGGGATTTCCATGTGCGCTCCACCGGCGTCGACTCCGTGGTCATCGGCTTTCTCGTCAGCATGGCCGTCTTCATTCCCGCCTCTGGATGGCTCGGCGACCGCGTCGGCCCGCGTCGCGTCCTTCTGGCCTCGATCGTGATCTTCACGGTCGCCTCGGCGCTGTGCGGGGTGGCCACCAGCCTCGGAGAGTTGAGCGCCTTCCGGGTTCTCCAAGGTGTGGGCGGTGGGCTCATGACGCCGGTCGGCATGACGATGCTGTGGCGAGCATTCCCCCCGGCCGAGCGCATCCGGGCTTCGGCCATCCTGATCGTCCCCACCGCCTTCGCCCCGGCCCTGGGCCCGGTGCTCGGAGGTCTCTTCGTCACCGACCTGTCGTGGCGCTGGGTGTTCTACGTGAACGTGCCCGTCGGCATCGCCGCCTTGGTCTTCGGGCGGATGTTCCTGCGTGAGCAGGAGCGCCAGGAGCCCGGGCCCTTCGATCTGTGGGGTTTCGTGCTGTCCTGCATCGGGCTGGGTTCGCTCATGTACGGGCTGTCGGAGGGGCCGGTCAAGGGCTGGCATTCATCCGACGTGGTGATCACGTCCGCCGTGGGCGCCGCCTTCCTCGTCGCCCTGGTGGTGGTCGAGATGCGACAGGTCCAACCGCTCATCTCTCTGCGGCTGTTCAGGGACCGTCTGTTCCGATCGGCCAACGCGGTCATGTTCCTCGGAGCGGCGGGCTTCCTGGGCGTGCTGTACCTGGTGGCGCTGTTCTTCCAGTACGGGCTGGGCATGACGGCGCTCGGCTCGGGCCTGAGCACCTTTCCCGAGGCGCTCGGTGTCATGCTCGGGTCACAGATCGTGACGCGCCAGCTGTACCCGCGCTTCGGCCCGCGGCGGCTCATGGCCGGGGGTCTGGTCGCCCTGTCGGCCGGCATCGCCACCATGGCCCTGGTGGGCGACCACACCGACCTGTGGCTGGTGCGGCTGCTGCTCTTCGGCATCGGGCTGGCCATGTCGCACGTGTTCGTCCCCACCCAGGCGGCGGCCTTCGCCACCATCAGCCCCGCCGACATGGGTCGCGCCTCCACCTTCTTCAATGCCCAGCGCCAGGTGGGCGGGGCCATCGGTGTCGCCGTCCTCACCACGGTGCTGGCGGCGGCCGGGGCCACGGCCGCCACCGTGGGACACCCGTCCAGCCATCTCGGCGGGTACCACGCCGCCTTTCTGGCTGCCGCCGGCTTGGCGCTGCTCGGATCGTTCGTCGCCCTGTCGGTCGACGACGAGGACGCGGCCGAGACCATCGTCCGGCGCACCAGCCGGCGGGTGCGCGCCCCTGCCGAGCCGGGGCAGGTGTCGCAGCCGGTGGAGGTCCCCGCTTAGCACCGAGCGGTCGCCTCAGCGGCCGGCGACCGGCGGCGTGGCCTACGACAGAACCGGCGGGCGTGGCCTACGACAGATGGGCGTGGTCGTTGTAGCGGACGAGCTCGACGGAGGACGCCGCCTCGTCGCTGTCGCTGTCCGCCGGAGGCACGCGCCACTCGGTGATCGAGGTGTTTACCGGGTCGATACGGGCGCGCCGGCCGAGCGACGGGCTCGGATCGAGCGCCAGCCACCTGATCATCGAGTGGGCCACCACTCCGCCGTGGCACACCACCACCGCCACCCCGCCGGCGTGCCGCTGCACGAGACCGTCGAGCCCGTGCGCCACCCGATCGGCCATCTCGGCGAAGGTCTCGCATCCCGGCGCTCGCCGGCCCTGCGGCTCCCAGGACAGCGGCGGGTACAGCCGGTCCGCCTCCTCCCACGACAGCCCGTCCATCTCGCCGGGGTGGCTCTCGCAGAAGTCGCAGGCCGACGACAGCTGCAGGCCACCGAGCGCCTCGGCCACGATGGCCGCCGTCTGCACCGACCGGGCCATGAGGCTCGAGTAGAGGACGGTCGTCTCGCCGAGCTCGCCGGTTCGCTTGAGGCGCCCGGCCAGCGCCGCCGCCTGCGCCCGGCCCTCGTCACTCAGTCCCTGGCATCCGCCATGTCCGGCCACGATCCGTTCGGCCTGGGCCACCGACTCCCCGTGGCGGATGAGGACGATCCGGGTGGCCGCCGTCATCGCTGTCCACTGCCGTTCTGTCCACTGCCGTGCCGGACGATCACCACCGGCAGCGGCGCGTGCTGCGCCAGCTGGTGGCTCGTGCTCCCGAGCTGCAGTCCGGCAAATCCGCCAGTGCCGCGGCTGCCCACCACCACCATGGCGGCGCCGTGGGCGGCGGCGGCAGCCAGCAACGCCATGACCGGGTTGCCGTCGTCCACCTCGTTGTGATGCGTCACCCCCGCGGCGCGCAGCGGCTGCGTCCAGGCCCCGGCCAGCTGGGCCTCGATCTCTTGACGATGCGCCTGGGCCGGCTCGGGCGCCGCACCGAGATGGGACAGCAGGCCCAGGGCGTGCACGGCGATCACCTCCCTGTCGAGCTGCTGTGCCATGTCGGCTGCCCACTCGAGGGCAGCCGCCGCGTCGGGCGAGCCGTCCACGCCGACGACGATCGGTCCCCGGCCACTCTTCATCGGGCGGTGGCCTCCTCTTGCGCTCGGCGCACGCGTTCGAGGACCTCGGCGCCGGGACCGCCGCTCGAGGCCGGTTCCGGTACGTAGCGTTCCCCCAGCAGGGCGGCGGCGGTGGCACCCACCGACAGGCGCAACGCGTCGAGGTCGTAGCCGCCCTCGAGCACGGCGACCACCCGCCCCGCCACGGGGGCGAAGCGGCGGACCCGGGCGGCCAGGGCGGCGAAGTCGCCGGCGGTGAGCTCGAGGCCGGCGAGCGTGTCGGCCCGATGGGCGTCGAA
>DATHCF010000336.1:0-3215 GCA_035319705.1 Acidimicrobiales bacterium
GGTCGCAGGCCAGCTCACGGCGCAGAGCCTCCACGGCCGCCTCGTGGCGAACCGACGACTCGGCCATCTCCACCTGCAGCGCTTGGGCTCGGTCGCGCACCGCGCTGAGCTCCTGCTCGGCATGGGCCCGGCGGCGGCGCAGCTCCTCGAGCCGCTCCCCCCCGGCACGCACCTCGTCGACCTGCCGGGCACGCAGCTCCTGCAGGTGCTCGAGCACCGCCGCCAGGCGCGTGGCGATCGACTCGAGTGTCACGCCGAGCCGGTCGACCACGGCCATATCGGCCTCGATGCGCCGACGGCGCTCTCCGGCCAGCTCGCGTTCGGTCACGTGGCCGGCGAGCCGGCGCTCCACGTCGGCCAGACGCGAGCCCAGCACCTGGCGGCGCTCGGCCAGGGCCGCCGACTGCAGCTCGAGCTGGCGCGACGACGCCACCAGGGCCGCCCGGCGCTCCTCCAGCTGCCGGCGGGCGGCACGTGCCTCGGCCAGCCGCTGCTCCGCCTGGCGGGCGGCGGTACCGAGGCCGTCCAGCCGGTCCTCCAGATCGGCGAGACGCGCCGCGTCACGCTCGTAGCGTTCGGTCACCACCGTCCGGTGACGAAGCGCTTCCGCTCGTTCCTCTTCCACTGCGTCGAACTCGCCGGTCACCCGGGACCGGGCAGCGCGCACCGCGTCCCGGCGCTCGGACGAGCGCTCGCTGCGCCGGCTCGCCTCGGCCAGGGCCGCCGACTGCTCACGGGCGCGCCGCCGGGCCGCTTCCCGGGCGCCTGCGGCGGCATCGGCCCGCGCGGCGGCGGAGGCCGCCCGCTGTCGTGCGTCCGCCGCGGCGGAGGCCGCGGCGCGGGCTCCACCGGCGCCCACCACCCAACCGTCGGCCGACAGCCGGTCACCGGCGCGGGTGACGACCACCACCGATCGCTGCGAAAGCCACGTGTCGACGGCGTGCTCCCAATCCGGCGCCACCAGCACGCCGGCCAGCGCCCGGTCGAGCACATGGCGCAAGGCACCTGCCCCCGGAGCCGCCCGGACATGGCGGTCCAGTGCCTCGCACCCGTTCGCCTCCCAGGGACGAGACGGCTCGGGGGTTCCGGCGCCCTCTGCGGGGCCGCGGGCACCGCCGCTGTCGGGGCCGAAGGCGGGGAGCGGCAACAGGGCGCCAGAGACCTCGAGCTCTTCGAGCCTCCCCATCGCCTGGCGGGCGGCCACCTCGCCTTCGACGACCACCGCCGCCGCCGCAGGTCCCAATGCGGCCTCGAACGCCCCGGCGTACCCCTCGTCGACCTCGACCAGGTCGCCCACGAGTCCGCGGACACCCGGCCGTCCCGACAAGGTCTCGGCCCCGGCCGATCCCGCTGCCTCGGCCGCCGCCCTGGCCAGGGCCTCGGCCCGGGCCTCCAGACGGTGACGCGCCGCTTCGGCCTGCAAGAAGGCCGCCTCGGCCCGCTCGAGCGCCCGCGTGGCGGCTTCGGCGCGGCGCCCCGCAGCCTCCAGCTCGGGCTCGGCGCCGGCCAACTCGGCGTCCAGCTGCTCGAGCTGGTGTGCCAGGTTTGCGGTCTCCTCTTCGAGCTTCCCCTTTCTGCCGTCGAGGGCCGACAGCCGGCGCTCGAGACGCTCGAGGCTCAAGTGGTCGCGCTCGATGGCGCCGCGCAACGGCGCCAGCTGACCCTGGGCCACCGCCAGTGCCTCTCCGGCCTGGCGCAGGCCGCCTTCGTCGACGAAAGCGGCCTGGTACTCGGCTTCGGACATCACCAGCTCCCGCTCCCCCGCCGCCAGCACGGCGCGACGGGGCTCGAGGCCGGCATCCTGGGCGGCGACGGCGTCGAGCTCGGCGGCCAGTCGCGCCGCGTCGGCTTCGAGGGTGGACACCACGTCGAGGTCGGCTGCCACCTCCAGGTCCCGCCCCAGCGAGCGCCGGCGCTCGGCCAGAACGGCGTGCAATCCCCGGCAGCGCTCGGACAGGGCCTGCACCCGGGTGAGGGCCGCCACCAGGTCCTCGCTCCTGCGGGCCGACAGCTCGGCGGCCGCGGCGTCGGCGGCGACGTCCAGTTCCGCCATGGCCCGGCGCGAGGCGTCCTCCCGGCCCTGCAGCTGCTGCAGCTGCTCGGCGCCGGCGCGCCGGCGCTCCTCCAGGTCGGCCAGCTCCCGGCCGACCAGATGGAGCCGCAGCGCGCGCAGCTCCTCGGCCAGCTCGGCATGCGAGCGGGCGGCAGCAGCCTGCTTCTGCAGCGGCCGAATCTGCCGGCGCAGCTCCCGCAGCAGGTCGCCCAGGCGATCGAGGTTCTCCTCGGTCGCCTGGAGCCGGCGCTCGGCCCGTTCGCGCCGGCGCCGGTGCTTGAGGACGCCGGCCGCCTCCTCGATCACCGCCCGGCGGTCCTCGGGACGGGCGTTCAAGATGTTGTCGAGCTGTCCCTGGCCCACGATCACGTGCTGCTGGCGACCGACTCCCGAGTCCGACAGCAGCTCCTGTATGTCGAGCAGCCGGCAGGGCTGGGCGTTCAGGGCGTACTCGCTGTCGCCGGAGCGAAACAGGGTCCTCGTGATGGTGATCTCGGCCAGGCCGCCCGGCAGCCGTCCCGCCCGGTTGTCGATGCTGAGCGAGACCTCGGCACGCCCGAGCGCCGGACGGTCGGCCGACCCGGCGAAGATGACGTCCTCCATCTTCTGCGAACGCACCGTTCGCGGCCCTTGGGCGCCCAGCACCCAGGCCACGGCATCGACCACGTTGGACTTGCCGCTCCCGTTGGGCCCCACCACCACGGTGATGCCGGGCTCGAACTGCAAGGTCGCAGGGTCGGCGAAGGACTTGAAGCCCTTGAGGGTCAGCGACTTCAGGAACACCGAGCGATCACCCTACCGGTCACCTCCTCGCCCCCGGGGGACCCGCCACGGCCGACGGCGCATGGGCGACGTCAAATCTGGCAGTGCTCGCACAGGTAGGCGGAACGCCCGTTGACCTTCACTTTCACCACCGGGTTCCGGCACCGCCGGCAGGGCCGGCCCTCGCGGTCGTACACCTGGTGCTGGCCCTGGTACTCCCCGACCTCGCCGTACAGGTCCCGGTACTGCTCGTCGGCCAGCGAAGACCCGCGCATCTTCACCGCCTCCGACAAAGTCTCGATCATGGCCCGGTAGAGCCGTCGCACCTCCTGCGCGCTGAGCGAGTCCGACAGCCGGTCGTATCGCAGGCCGGCGGCGAAGAGGATCTCGTCGGAATAGA
>DATHCF010000337.1:0-18763 GCA_035319705.1 Acidimicrobiales bacterium
TTCACCAATCCGACGCAGGTCCAACCGGAGGGAAGCACGGGCTTGCGCGCCTGCTCCTCCGATAAGCCATCGAGGATGCCCAGGACGTGCCGGCGTGCTTCGGTCAAAGCACCCTGTAGAACCGGTCGATCAGCAGTCACATCTCCCCTTCAGTCGACTCCCTCGAGGGCTTTCCAGTGTCAGACGGCCCGACGGAGCAGAACTCATCGGAGACGCTCAGGGCGGTCGGTTTCGTCCGGCCGGGGCGCGAATTACGTGATCCGGTCAAGGAACTCTCGGGAGCGCTGGATCACGAGCGCCGTCGCCCCGGGGTCGTAGGACGGGAGTGAGTCGTCCGTGAACAGGTGCTGATCACCGGGATACAGGAACAGCTCGGCAAGGTCGGTGCCTATCGTTTCGACGAGGTCGCGGGCGGCATCGATGTCGCCCTCCAACGTGAAGAACGGGTCCTTGTCCATGCCATGGATCTGCACCGGGACGCCTTCGGGCCATGGGCCAAAGGCCCACTCACCGTGGATCGGAATACAGCCCTCATAGAGCAGGGCGCCCCTGGCGGCGGGCCGCGTCTGCGCGAAGCGTTGCGCCATGCTGACGCCGAAGGAAATTCCTGCATACACCAGGGCCTGCGGCAGGGCAGCGACAGCACTGTTGGCGCGCTCGGCGAGCTCATCACGTCCGATGCTCTCCGTCAGAGCGACGCCGTCATCGATGGTCGCTGGTCGTTCGGCGTCGAATAGGTCGGGCGTGTGGACAATGTGCCCCCCCACCCGCAGCTCGTCCGCGAATGAGCGCAACCCATCGGTGAGCCCCTGGATGTGATGGAACAACACGACCTCGGCCACCTGACCATGTTGTCGCTTGTTCGGCGGCCCAGCCACTCGGAGAGCATTTTGGGCGGGTCATCCGCCGGCGAAGGGGCTACATGGCGCCTCGCCGCAACAGTTGGCGAAGCTGGTCCGGAGTTGCGGCACTCGGTTGGGTGGTCCGCAGGAAGTCCCTCAGGATTTCCACGAAACGCACCGGATCCTCTACGTGGGGGAAGTGGCCGACGCCCTGGATCACCTCCAAGCGGCTGTTGGGGATGGCGTCGTGCGCTTGGTAGGCGTGGACGACAGGAATGATCTTGTCCTGGTCGCCCCAGACGATGAGGGTGGGCATGTGCGCAGCGAGGTAGAGGCGGTCCCTGGCGCTCACGGATTGGCCACCAGGGTCGATGACGGCTCGCATGGTTCGGACGAATGCCCGACGATTCTCCGGCTCGGTAAGTGACCGATACGAGCGCCACATCTCGGCCGCCCGGGCGTGCCGCACGCCCCGGTCGCGCAGGAACCCGGAGATTGCGTCCCCCCAGTCGCGCGTGAAGGACGGGAACAACAAGGGCATCAGGTACTCGGCGCCGGGAAGGGTGCAAAGCCGCAGGATCCAGCTCACCTCGCGCCCGAGGCCGCCGGCGTCGACGAGCACGAGACGTTCGGAGAGCTCGGGGAATTGGTAGGCGAACTGCATGGCAACCCCGCCCCCGAAAGACTGCCCGACCACCGTGACGCGCTCGACGCCCAGCAAGTGCAGAAAGTCGCGCATGCCGCTGGCATGGTTGCCGAGCGAGTAGTCGCCGAGGGGCTTCGCCGACTTTCCGTGCCCGAGGAAGTCCGGGGCGAGAACCGTGTAGTCGCTCTTGAGGAGCTGCATGGCAGGGATCCACGTCCCCGAGCTTCCGGCGATCCCGTGGAGCAGCAACAAGACCGGGCCCTCGCCGCCACGCCGAAAGGCGAGGTCATAGCCGTGGACCGAGACACGTTCTACGGGGAAGTCCTCGTGATGCACCGGCTTCATGGGATCATGTCATCTTTCGTACCGGACGGTGGATCCATCGAACAAGAGCTGTGACCACCTTATGCCGTCCGCCGGGAGGACGAGCGAGCCGGCCGTTCGGGCTGCTCGTCCGCGGTGGAAAGTGGTCTCCGGCGCGGGCGAGGATGCTCAGTCCAACGTGTCGAAGCGCTTCAACCGCATGGTCGCCGGTTCGATCATGGCAACGAACTGACGCACGAGGTCGTCTTCGGCCCCGACTGTACCGCTTGCTTCAGCGTCGTCATGCGAGGACCACAGCGTGATCACGAGCCAGGAGCCGTCTGCGGCGCGCCCGGTCGTCCGGCGGATGATGCCCCGCTGGCGATATGCGAACCCCGTCTGCAGGGCACTGTCGGCCGCCAGAAACGTCTTGTCGGCCACACCCTCGGCAAGATTGAAGGCCATTATCTCGATAACCGACATTGCCCCAGGTTGCCCTATCCTCGGCACCGGCGCCAAGGAGGTATCGGTGACAAAGGACTGGCCTCGGCCGGTTGTGCACTTCGAGATCGTGGCGAGAGACCCGGAACGCCTGCGCTCGTTCTATTCGGAGCTCTTCAATTGGGACATTTCCGAAGGCGGCTTCATGAGTTTCGATGCCGGCCTCGGAGGTCCCGAACCCGGACCCGGGGGCCATCTCGGCAAAGGGGATGCCGGAGGCGTCGTCCTCTATATCCAGGTGCGCGACCTCGCCGAGTCGCTGGAGAGGGCGAAGAGGCTCGGCGGCGAGGTTACCGCTGAACCCTTTCAGTTCCCTGACACACCGACGCTGGCCGGCATCGTGGACCCGGAGGGGAACCGGTTCGTGCTCGTCCAGCAGTGAGCCTTCGGCAGCGCCGCCCGACACCTTGCCATCGATCTCGAGCAGTGAGCTCGGCGGGCGTCATGCTGGTGGATTCTCGGACACCCACGGGATCGGTGCGAATAGGATGTCGCCTACGGGAGGAGCAGCGACCGACGACGACATAATCGAAGCGCTGAAGGCTTCCGAGCTGAGCGCGGTCATCGGCCTGTTGTGCCGGCGACTCCGCGGTGCCGAGGCCCATTTCTAGAAGGCCGCGTCGATCAGACCGACGTGAGGTCGTCTTCCGGACGGCTGGAACGGACGCTCGAGGAGGTGTTCGGGCCCGAGAGGTCCCGTCTTCGGCTGCCATCCTCCCGACGGCGCCGGGGAGCTTCCGGCGCCCGAAAGACGATGGTGACCTTGGCGCCGACCGAGTCGCTGTCCGCGATGGCGACGGTGCCCCCCTGAGCGTCCACCAGGCGCTGGACGATGGCAAGGCCGAGCCCGGTGCCCTCCTGCTTCGTGGTGAAGAAGGGGTTGAACAGCCGGTCGGCGCTCTCGCTCCCGATGCCCGGGCCAGTGTCCTCCACGGTGATGACCGGAAACGGATCGGCGCGGGCCGACAGGGTGACCGTTCCGCCATCGGGCATCGCCTGGAAGGCGTTGGTGAGAAGGTTCGTCAGTACCTGAGCCATGAGAACCCGGTCGAGTACGAGAAGGGCGGTGGCATCGACCAGGACGGCAATTCCTTCGGGCGCCGGTGTCGATGCCAGGACCTCGGAGACGAGATCGGCGAACTCGAAACTCGAGAATTGCGGTTGGCGTTCGCGGGTGTAGGCCGTGAGCCCCTCCGCGATCCGCGCGGCGCGATTGACCTGGTCTTCTGCTCCCGCCAGATGGCGCTCGACCTCGGGCGGCAGCGGCGCACCGAGGGCCAGGCGGGCGAGGTAGAGGTTGTTGAGGACGGCGGCCATCGGGTTGCGCAGTTCGTGCCCGACGACGGCGGCCATCTCTCCCACGGCAGCCAGGCGTTCCTTTTGGACGACGGTGTGTTGCGCTTCGACGAGCTCGGCGGTTCGCTCGCTTACCAGTTGGGCGCTGTAGCGGTCACGGCGCGCCAGCACCTCCACCGACGCGGCCAGGGCCAGAGCCACCACCAGACCGACCCCCAGGACGATCCACGGGCTGTCGGTCGCATAGGTACCCGCCGGCGGAGACTTCGGGGCGGCGGCGATCAGCCAGGTGAGCGCGCCGAACCGCACGACAGAGGTGCTGACCGGCGAGGGGAGCGGCTCAGGTCCATAGGTGGTGGCCAACAGGTTCGCCGCTGTCGGCCGGGACCCGTTGTACAGATCGATGAAGAAGTTCCGATAGGGACCGGACTGGTTCGGTACGGCCCGGGTCGGATCGAGCGGGCTGTAGGTGAGTGCGGCGAGTCTCGGGACGGCGGTCGACCTTGCCGCCACGACGAGATAACTGCTCGTCCCGACAGGGACGATCGTCGAAGTGAGGGCGGTGGCCGGGGCGATGGCAGCGGCCAGGGCGGGATCGAGCGCCTGTCCCGAGTGGAGCCCCGGCCCACTGGCCATCAGCACCGTCTCGGTGGTCCCCGAGGTCTCGACGAGGGCTACCGACGTCTTCGGGCTGGTGAGCAGAGGCTTGGCCTCCTGGGCGAAGACCGTCGGAGAGTCGCCCGACTGCGAGGTGAAGAAGGCCAGGGACCGCAACTCGGTCTGGAGGTTCTGCAGGGCGGACTGCAGCACCAGGGCCACCTGTGCGGCGCCGGTCTTGACGAGGGCGTCGTTCTCGTCGCCCACGCCGTTGCGGATCACCGCCCAGCCGCCGATCGACAGCAGGGCGACGACGGCAAAGGTCAGCACCGACCACAACGAGACCGGCGGCTTCTTGTTCATAGAAGCCCCTTCGTGCCGCAGCGCCCACCGCCCTTGCACGGAGAGCCTATATGCCTCGCCACCGCTCCATAAGCCTGGCCGGAGCCTGGTTGTAGCTTTGGCGCATGGCCGAGGTGGAAGACAAGCAGCCCCTAGCCCTGCAGCACCTCGACGCCGAAGAGAAAGCCAGACGTTCGGGCAGCTTCGGTGCCGTCGCCTCTGCGTACCAGCGCTACCGCCCGGGACCGCCAGAGGCAGCGGTGGATTGGTACCTGCCGAGGCGGGTGCAGACAGTGGTCGACCTGGGGGCCGGAACCGGAGCCTTGACCCGCCTGCTCGTCGGACGGGCCGTGCAGGTCGTCGCAGTGGAGCCCGATGACCGTATGCGAGCGGTCCTGGCCGGAGGTCTCCCCGACGTCGAGGCCCTGGCCGGCACGGGCGAGCAGCTGCCGGTCGGCGACGGCTCCGCCGACGCCGTCCTCGCCTCGTCGTCGTGGCACTGGATGGACGTCGAGGCGACGCTGCGGGAAGTCCGCCGGGTGCTCAAGCCGAAGGGGATCCTCGGAGCGCTGTGGTCGGGACCCGACCCGGACGGGTCGTTCGTGAATCAGGCCCGGGCGCTCGTCTCCGAGAACGCCCGGTCCACAGGCGAGGGGATGTCGAGCTTCCTGAAGGACGCTACGCGTCCGAATTCCAGACTCGACATCCCGAGCGGCTTCGGATTCGGCGAGCCCGAGCACGAAACCTTCTGCTGGATGATGTCGTTGACCGCAGACGAGCTCATCGGTTTGCTGGCCACCTTCAGTTGGGTGATCAACCTGAACGCCGACGAGCGCGAGGCCCTCTTCGCCCAGGCCCGCCGGCTGCTCGAGGAGTTCCTCGGAGTCGAGGGGGACGTCACTGTCGGCGTCGACTTTCGTTGTGACGCCTGGCGGGCGCGTCTCGACGGCTGACCGCTCGAACAGCGGGGAGTGGGTACGGGGTCAACGAGGAGGAGCTGAGCCACGAGGGCCCGGCGGTGTAGGCCACGACCAGCCAATGCGCGCCGCGTTGCGGAGCGACGGTCGTCACCGGCGGATACAGCGTGACCGACTCTGTCCGATGAGGCCCCAGGCGAGCGGCAGCGCCGGCCGCGTCCGGCCAGAACCCCACAGCGGTGTCGCCGGTGTTCACGACGAAGTGGGGAGTGAGCCAGGCGGAGGTCTCGTTGTGCACAGCGACCTCGACGTCGCTCACCACCCTGCCGCCGTGGGCGGTCTGGATGCCCAAGATGGTGAGGGCCAAGGGAGGCCCCGAGAAGGCGGCGACGCACAGGCCGGCGGCAGCGACACAGGGCACGCCGAAAGCCGCCGCCCGCCAGGACCACCGTCCCCCATGGATCTGGCGCACCCGGCCGGAGCGGGCGGTCCCCTGTAGGTCCCCGACCGAAAGTGCAGCCATGAGCGCCGCCGGTACCAGGTCGATCAGATAGGAAGAGAGGCTGCGCGGGGAGAAGAAGAGCGGAAGGGCGACGAGCACCGGCCAGACACGCTTGAGCACCGGATACCACGCCGCGAACGCCACCAGGCCGGCCAGCAGAGCGACGCAGGCCGTCGCGCTCAACAGGGTGAGGTCGACTCCCCCCACGACCCCGTGGGTCGCCAGGGTCACCAGCCCCTGGCCGTCGGCCACCAGCCCTGCGGTGAGCGGCAAGACGGTGCCCTTCAACCAGTCGCCCGGTTGCCAGACGATGAACGGCAGGTTCACCGCTGCGAAACAGGCCACCACCACGCCCAGGTAGCGCAGAGTCGACCGTGTCGCAGGACGGCCGTTCCGCCTGGCCTCGACGTAGATGCCAACCGCCAGAAAGGGGACGAGGAACCACGGGATCTGCTTCACCGCACAGGCCACACCCATGGCCACTGGCCCGATCCACCGGGCCACGCCGGCTCGGCGTCCGCTTCCGTAGCGGTCCCAACGCCACAGCGCCAGAACGAGGAAGGGCAGGAACATGGCATCGGTTCCGCCTGACGTGAATCCGCCGACGAACATGGGGACCAGCCCGATGAACGCCGCCAGCCATCGCAAGCCTGCGGGCAGGAGGGCAAAGAGCAGAGCGACGGTGGCCAACCAGCAGAACATGTCCGTCCAGTCGACGGTCATGTGATGGAAGCCGAGTGCGAGCGCCGGCAGTGGGAGAAGGAAGGAGCCGGCAGGGTACGAGAAGTGCGAGACGTGCCCGCCGGACACCGTGTCGGTCCAGAAGCGCACGGGAACGCTCAACAGCTTGCTCGCCGCCCGGGACATCGACGCCACGTAGGGGTCCCTGCCGTGGAGCACGAAGCTGGCGGCGACGTGATCGAAGGCGGCCGAATCGGTGCTGTAGTAGCGCCGGGTGTTGATCTCCGCCACCTGCGGAAGGAGCACCGCCGCCACAACGGCGGCGAAGGCCGGAACCTGGAGATATCTCGCCCGCACGTCGGGCACGATCCAGCAGGCGGCAATGCCAACCAGTCCCACCAGCACCATCACGGGCGCGAGGACGGCCATTGCCGATGACCACCACCAGAAGCCCCAGGCGCCCAGCCCGCCGGTTAGAAGGGCCAACCAGACGATGCTCCACGCACCGCGCTCGGCGAGGTTCGGCCGTCTGTTGCCGATGACACTCGGCTCAGGCTGATCGTCGAGCAGAGTGAGATCGGCGTGCGTGGGATCGGCCAGAGGGTCGCTCAGCACCGGGTCAGTATGGCGGTGCCGCCCCCTCCATGTCATACCGGCTCATGAGACCGATGCGGTCGTGGTGCGGTTCCGCGAAGGCGTGGTGATCGACGCAGCTCGATGTCACTCGGGACCGGCCGACGCCGGCGCGCCGGTCCAGGCCTTCACCGCGCCGGTCACCCGGAGGTGCACGAGCTGGTCGGGGTTCACCTGCAGGGTCCCGACCACCCGGGCAGTGAGAGGAGGCAGTTCGGCCGGCTCCGCCGTCAAACGGATCACGGCGTCGTGTCCGTAGTACTCGGTGCACACCACCCGGGCGGGAACACCTTGGTCGTCGGTCCCGGTGCCGATCTCCAGCTGCTCCGGTCTGACGAGGACCGTCACCGGCTGGCCGCTGTCGTGCACAGTCCCCACCATCGGCAGCCGGCCGAGGGCGGTGTCCACCGTCGCACCGCTGGCGGTGCCGGCGATGAGGTTGGCCTCACCCACGAAACCGGCCAGCTCGGAGTCGACAGGCTGGACGTACAGCTCGTGCGGGGTGCCGCACTGTGCGATGACGCCGCGCCGCATGACCGCCACGCTGTCCGCCATCGACAGGGCTTCGTCCTGGTCGTGGGTGACCAGCACGCTGGTGGCACCGGCCTGGCGGAGGATCTGCTGGATGTCGGCTCGCACCGCCCCGCGCAAGCTCAGATCCAGCGAGGCGAAGGGCTCGTCCAACAGCACGATGGAAGGCTTCACCGCCAGGGCCCTGGCCACGGCCACCCGCTGCTGCTGCCCGCCGGAGAGCTGGTGCGGATACCGGCGCCACAGCTCCTCGAGGCCGAGGGTCTCCACCAGCTCGGTGACCCGGTGGCTGCTGCGCCGGCGGCGGGGAAGGCCGAAGCACACGTTGGCCTCCACGGTGAGGTGGGGAAAGAGGTTGGCCTCCTGGGCCACGTAGCCGATGCGCCGCTTGTCGGGGGCCACGTGGTGACGGTCGTCGTCGACGACGCGGGTACCGATGCGCACTGTTCCCCGGTCGGGGCGCTCGAACCCGGCCAGGATGCGCAGCAAGGTGGTCTTCCCGCTCCCCGACGGACCGAGCACGGCCGTCATCGTGCCGGCGGGCACGCTGAGATCGAGACCGGTGAGCACGGACTGACTGGCAAAGGCCTTGTACAGGCCGCTGGCCACGAGGTCGGCGAACTGGGGCGGCCTCATGCGGCCCTGCCGGCCCGGGCGGGCAGGCGATCGAAGAAGCGGCCGAGCACGTAGCTCGGGACCGCGGCGATGGCGATGATCACCAGGGCGAAGGGAGCGGCCTGGGCATAGGACAGATTCTGCTGGTAGGCCCAGAACTGGGTGGCCAGGGTCTGTACCCCAGTGGGGATGAGCAGCAGCGTGGCGGTGAGCTCGGTGACGGCAGCCAGGAACACCAGGCTGAAGGCGGCGGCCAGACCGGGGGCCACCAGAGGCAGGGTCACCCGGCGGAACACCGAACGGCGCGACTGCCCGAGCGAGCGGGCGACCTCCTCCAGGGAGGCCGGAGCGTGCGTCACCGACGCCCGCACCCCGACCAGGGCGAGGGGGAAGAACAGAAGCGCATAGGCCACGATCAGAAGCCCTGCGGTCTGGCTGCCGAAGCTGCCCAGATAACGCGTGGAGAAGTAGCTCAGCGCGAAGGCCACCACCACACCCGGCATGGTCATCACCACGAACGTGCTTCGCTCGAGCAAGCGGGCCCCGGTCCCGGGATGGCGGACGGCCAGCACGGCGACCGGGAGCGCCGCCGAAGTGGCGAGGGCGGCGGCCGACGCGCTGTACAGGGCGGTGTGCCAGGTGGCGTCCAGCAGCGACACCCCGCCCAGCGGGTGGGAACCGCCTCGCAGCATCCAGTAGACGGCCGACGCCACCGGCAGTCCGAGGGCCAGGGCCACCAAGGTGGTGAAGCCCACGAGCACGGGCACCGTGGCCCGGCCCAGGCGCTGGCGCGGGATCACCCGCTGGGCCAACGAAGCGGTGCGCACCACGCGTCCGCGCCCCCGGGCGAAGAGGTCACCGCCGAGCACCAGCGCGCCTAGGACCACGAGGACCAGCGACAGCGCGCAGGCGGTGGGCACGTTGAACGAGATCTGGAACTCGGTGAAGATCTCCGTGGTGAAGGTCTGGTAGCCCAGGATCTCGAAGGCGCCGTACTCGGCCAGGATCACCAGCGCCACCAGCACACAGCCACCCAATATGGCGCCCCGGGCCTGCGCCACGGTGACGCGCACGAAGGTGGCGACGCGTCCCAGTCCGAGGCTCCGGGCCACTTCCTCCTGAGCCGGATCGGCGCTGCGCAGGCTGGCCGCCACCGGCAGGTACACGAGCGGGTAGACGGCGAGCGTCATGACGAGCACCGCGCCGCCGAAGCCCTGCACCCAGGTGAAGAGCGACGCCCACCCGAAGCTGACCACGAAGTCGGGGATGGCGAAGGGGACGACCACGAGTACCGCCCACACGTGACGGCCCGGCAGGTCGGTGCGCTCGACGCACCAGGCCGTGAGCGTTCCGATCACGGCGCAGAGAAAGGTCACCACCACGGTGAGCCGCACCGTGTTCCACAGCAGGCTGCGGGTGAGGGGCCGCCAGATCAAATGAGCGACCGTGGACACCCCGGCGCCGTGCGCCTCGACCAAGAGAAAGGCAAGCGGCGCCAGCAGCGCCGCAGCCACGGTCAGGCTCACCCCGAACAGGACAGCCGGCCTCCTCCGCCGACGCGCCGGGGCCTTTGGCGGCGCGGCCGGCGACGGCGGGGCCTCGGCCAGCGACGTCACAGCAGTCCGGCCTGTTTGAGAAGCGAGATGGCCTGCGAACCGTCACCGAGCTCGGCGACGGTGATCGGATAGGGATGGAGCTGGTCGAAAGGTGTCTCGGGGGACTGCGTGGTCACGCCGGAGTCCAAGGGGTACTCGTAGCTGATCGACTTGCTCGGATCGGCGATGACGGCCTGACCGGCCTTGGACACGAGATAGGCCAGGAAACGCTGGGCGGCTGCTTTGTGCGTGGAGGACACCAGTACGGCCGCCCCTGACACGTCCACCACGTACCCCGGGTCGCCCGGGGCGAAGTAGGCGATGCGGCTGTGCACCTGGCCGGCACCGATCTCGGCACCGAGGCGGTACCAGTAGTACTGGTTCACCACCCCGAAGGCCACCGCCCCGCGGTTCACCTCGTCGGCGATGGTCTCGTTGTCGGGGTAGACGTGCGAGCCGGCGTTGACCCTGAGGCCGGCCAGCCACGACAGCGCCGTCGCCTGCCCGTAGGCACGGGTCACTGCCGTCACGATGGGCTGGAAGTCGGTCTCGCCCGGAGCGATGGCCAATTCGCCCCGGTACTGCGGGTCGGCCAGCTGCAACACCGAGGTCGGCAACTGAGCGGCGGCGATCAGCGAAGGGTTGTAGACCATCACGCTGACGCGGGCGGACACCGCCACCCAATCGTCCTGCGGCGAGTCGTACCGGCTCGGGGTCGCTGCCAGCGTCGAGGGGTCAACCTCGGCCAAGAGCCCCTTGCCCTGGAGGTACTCGAGGGCCGGCGAGTTCTCCGTCCAGATCACGTCGGCCGGTGCGCGCGACCCTTCGGCCACGATCTCGTCGGCCAGGGTGTCCTCGTCGTCGTTGCGGACGTCGACGGTGATGCCCGTCGCCTTCTCGAAGCCGGCGATCATGGCGTCGGCGGTCTGCTCGTGCTGGCCGTTGTAGAGCGTGATCGACTCTGCGGAGCCCGAGGAGGATCCGCATGCCGCCAGCAGCCCCCCGGCCGTCGAAAGCACCACCAGCGTCGTCAGCCAGTGCCGGCCGGTGCCGCTCACGGAGCGGCTCCCGGGCAGATGGCGTCGAGGTGGGCGCTGGCCGTAGCCACCGCCCGCTCGGCAGTTGCCGCGCCGTCGCTCTCGAAGGTCTGCTGGTAGGCGGCGTCGAGCTGCTGGACCGCGTGCTGCAAGCTCACGTCGTCGGTATGGACCTGGCGCAGCGGGAGGATCTGCGCCTCGGCGAAGCCGACCGGGTCCGCGGACGGGTCCGGGCCGTCGGAGAGCACGGCGCTCAGGTTCTGACACGTCCGGTCCAAGGCGGCAGAGGTATGGCCTGAGGAGCCGCAGGCCGCCAGGGCGACGGCGCCGCACCCGATCACCACGGCCCACCGGCTGCGCACCACGGCACCTTCCCAGGAACTTAGGGAAACCTAACCTACACCTCAGGCTTAGCTTCACCGAACAAATCGTGTCAAGCCGGCCCTAAGATCTGGCCCGTGGACCACGCGGCGCGCCACGAGCCGGTCGAGCACCATCCGCCGGTCGAGGAGTACCTGCAGGCCATCGAGGCGCTGAGCGAAGAGGGATCGCCGGTCATCCAGGCGCGTCTCGCCGAGCGGCTCGGCAAGTCGGCCCCCTCGGTCTCCGAGATGCTCGACCGCCTGGAGGACGAGGGCTACCTGCGGCGCTCGGGCCGCCAGATCACCCTCACCGACGAGGGCCGAAGCGTGGCCCGTAGCGTGATCCGAAAGCACCGCCTGGCCGAGCGGCTGCTGGTGGACGTCATCGGGCTGCCGTGGCATCTCGTACACGCCGAGGCCGGCCGCTGGGAGCACGTGATGTCCGACGAGGTGGAGGCCCGGCTGGTCGACCTGCTGGGCGATCCCGGGACCTGTCCGCACGGCAACCCCATTCCCGGTAGCGCCAACGAACGCGCCGCCCATGGCGCGCAGGTCCAGCTGGCTGACGTCGATCCCGGCAGCACGGTGCGCTTCGAGCGGCTCACCGAGGACGTCGAACGCGACGGCGCTTCGCTGCGTTACCTGGGGGAGGCCGGCTTCATCCCCGGCACCAGCGCCACAGTGACGACCCGGGGCCCCGACGGCACGCTGGTGCTCGACCTGGGCGGCCAAGCGCTGGCCCTGGGCCGGGACCTGGCACAGAAGCTCTACGTGAGCGCCTGAGCGCCTGAGCCCCTGAGCCCCTGAGCGGAGAGCGTCCCGCAAGCTTCAGGCTGACGCCCGCCCCACTCCGCGCATCTTCACCGCCTGTGGCGCCGGCTCCGCCTCCTCCACGATGCGCACGATGTCCGCCCCGTCGAGGCTCTCCTGCGCCACCAGCGCGTTCGCCAGTGCGTCGAGGGCACGGCGGTGCTCGCCCAGCACCGTGCGCGCCCGCTCGGCTTGCTGGTGGAGGATGCGGCCGACCTCCTCGTCGATGACCCGCGCCGTCTCGTCGGAGTAGTCCCGCGTGTGCACCAGGTCCTCCCCCAGGAACACCGGGCCCTCGGGAGCCCAGGCCATCTCGCCGAGGGCCTCGGACATCCCCCACTGGCGCACCATCCGGCTGGCCAGGTCGGTGGCAGAGGCCAGGTCGTCCTGCGCCCCGGTGGAGGGCACCCCGAACACGAGCTCCTCGGCTGCCCGCCCACCGAGACGGACAGCAAGGGCGTCTTCGAGGAACGGCTTCTGCTCGAGCTGACGGTCCTCCGCCGGCAGCTGCTGGGTCGCCCCGAGTGCCATGCCGGTCGGGAGGATGGTGACCTTGTGCACCGGGTCGGCATGCTCGAGCAGCTGGGCCAGAAGGGCATGACCGGACTCGTGGTAGGCCACGATCCTCTTCTCCTCCGGCCCGAGGACCAGCGACGTGCGCCGTAGCCCCATGAGCACGCGGTCGCGCGCCGCCTCCATGTCGGCTTGGGTCAGCTGCGCCGCCTGGCGGCGCACAGCGATGAGGGCGGCCTCGTTGACGAGGTTCTCGAGGTCCGCCCCGCTCATACCCGGCGTGCCGCGCGCCAGCGTCCGCAGGTCGACGTCCGCAGCGATGCGCTTGCTCCGGCAGTGCACCTGCAGGATGGCCTGGCGCTCCTCCAGGGTGGGCAGAGGGATCACCACCTGGCGGTCGAAACGCCCGGCCCGCAACAGCGCCGGATCGAGGATGTCGGGGCGGTTGGTGGCGGCCAGCACCACGATCCCTTCGGACTCCTCGAAACCGTCCATCTCCGACAGCAGCTGGTTGAGCGTCTGTTCGCGTTCGTCGTGTCCCCCGCCGAGGCCGGCCCCGCGCTTGCGACCGATGGCGTCGATCTCGTCGACGAAGATGATCGAGGGCTTCTGCTGGCGTGCCTTGTTGAAGAGGTCACGAACCCGGGCGGCGCCCACGCCCACGAACATCTCCATGAACTCCGAGCCGGAGATGGTGATGAAGGCCACGCGCGCCTCGCCGGCGATGGCCCGAGCGAACAGCGTCTTGCCGGTGCCCGGGGGCCCGACGAGCAACAGCCCTTTGGGAATGCGCGCGCCGATGCTCTGGAACCTGGTCGGGTCCTTCAAGAACTGCACGACCTCCCCGATCTCCTGCTTCACCCCCTCGTAGCCGGCGATGTCGGCGAAGGTCGTGGAGGGACGCTCGGTCGTGTGTACCTTGGCCTGGCTGCGCGACCAGTTGGCGAGGCCGGCCGACTGGCCCTGGGCTCGGCGCATGATCCACAGCCAGACGAGGACCAGCAAACCGACGGGCAGGAGCCAGATGAGCAGCGTTCCCAAGACGTCGCTCGACACCCCGGTGTAGTTGCGCGCCACATGGTGGGCGTTCAGCATCGACACGTCGACGGCCGGCATGGCGCCGGGCGGGCCTTGGGCGGTGAAGGCCTTGCCATCGGTGTAGGTGCCGTCCACCACCCCGCTGGACTGGTTGATGGTGACGCTCTTCACGTCGTTGGCGGCCACCTTGGACAGAAACGCCGAGTACGAGATGGCTTGTGGAGTGGGGGTGGTGCTGGTGGAGGGGACGAGCAGCAGCGCCATCAGGGCGCCGATGGCCAGCACCCACACCAACAGCATGACCAGGCGGCGACGGGGAGACGGAACGGGCGGCGGCTCGGACGAGCCGGGGCCTCCGGCCACGTTCCACCGCTGGCCCTCCGGTGGGACGGAGCTCATCTCGTGGGGACTCGAGGCCGGTTCGACATGGCGGTCCTCGGGCAGGTGACTGCGGCGCAGGGCGAGACGCCTCACCGAGGAATTGTCGATCCCGGTGCCGGCGCCGAGATAGAGGAGGAAGTCCCCCTGCCCATCGGCAAGTAGAGACGTTCGGCCCTATGGGCGCATTTGTATGGTGGCCACGTGGCCGGCAACGAGGATGCGGCGTGTGTCATAGATCGCCCCGCTCTCGACCACTTGATCGAGGCGTTGCGCGCCGAGGGATATCTGACCGTCGGACCGCGGGTCCTCGACGGTGCCATCGTCCCCGGCCCGGTCTCGTCGACGGCGGAACTGCCCGAAGGATGGCACGACGAGCAGTCACCCGGCCATTACCGGCTTCACCACGGCGACGACCGCGCGCTGTTCTCGTGGGCGGTCGGCCCGCAGTCGGCCAAGCAGTGGCTGCTTCCCGCCGAGGAGGTGGTGTGGCGCGCCACGCTGCACGAAGACGGGTGGTCCTCGGCGGACACGCCTGAGGGCGACCAGCCGGTGGCCCTGGTCGGCCTGCGCCCTTGTGAGCAGGCCGCCATCGGCGTGCTCGACAGGGTCCTCGACCGCACCAAGGTGCCCGACCCCTCCTATCGCCGGCGACGCCAGGCCATGGTGCTGGTGGTGGTGGAGTGCGGCACGCCCGCCGACACCTGCTTCTGCCCGTCGATGGGGACAGGGCCCGAGGCAGGGCCCGGCGCCGACCTGGTGCTGACCGAGCTGCCCGGGGAAGACGCGACGCGCTTTGTGGCCAGAGCCGGCACCGAACGCGGGGCAGACATGTTGGCGAAGCTCGGCGCCACGACCGCCACGCCGGCCGACCGCCGGGCCGCCGGAGCCGTGGTCGACCGGGCGCGGCGTTCCATCCACCGGCACATCGACACCCACGACCTGCCGGCGGTGTTGCGCGCCAACCTCGAGCACCCTCGCTGGCAGGAGGTGGCCGGGCGTTGCCTGGCCTGTGGCAACTGCACCATGGTGTGTCCGACCTGCTTCTGCACCGACGTGTCGGACACCACCGATCTGCGCGGTGTGCTCACCAGGACCCGTCGTTGGGCATCGTGTTTCGACCTCGAGCACTCGTTCCTCCACGGTGGCAGCGTGCGCACGTCCACCACCTCGCGTTACCGGCAGTGGCTGACCCACAAGCTCGGGACGTGGCACGACCAATTCGGGGTGTCGGGATGCGTGGGCTGTGGGCGTTGCATCACCTGGTGTCCGGTGGGCATCGACCTGACCGAGGAGGCGGCCGCTCTGCGCTTCGGAGGCACCGGACGGCAGGCGGCGTCATGAGGCGCCCACTGCCCGAGTTGGTGGCCGACTTCCCCGCCTTGCGCGGGCTGCCGGGGGACACCGCCACCCTGGTGGCGGGGTGCGCGCGCAACATGGCATTCCGGGAGGGCGAACTCCTGATCGGCGAAGGAGAGCCGGCCACCACGCTGTATCTCCTGCGCCGGGGGCGGGTGGCATTGGAGGTCCATGCCCCCGGACGGGGCCCGGTCGTGGTCCAGACCATCGAGCCGGGCCGGGTGGTGGGCTGGTCGTGGCTCTTCCCCCCTTACCGCTGGCGCCTCGACGCCAGAGCCGTGGAGCCGGTGGGCGCCATCGCCGTGGACGCCGCCTGCCTCAGGGACAAGGCGGACGCCGATCCCGTCTTCGGCTACGCCTTGATGCAGCACTTCGCCGCCGACGTGCTCGAGCGCCTGCAAGCCACCCGGGTGCGGTTGCTCGACCTGTACGGGAAGGTGCAGCGTGCCTGAACCGGCCGCGTCCGCTTGGCCGGCGCCGCTCGTCCCTCTTCCCTACCGGGTCACACAGAGGCGCAGGGAGACCGACGACGCGGTGAGCCTGCGGCTCGAGCCGCTGACCGAGGCGGTGGCGCCGGCGCGCCCGGGGCAGTTCAACATGCTGAGTGCCCCGGGCGTGGGCGAGTGTGCCATCTCGGTGTCGGGCAGCGGGGACGGCGCCGTGGACCACACCGTGCGCGACGTCGGCGCCGTGACCCACGCCCTGTGCGAGGCGCAGCCCGGCACCCTCGTGGGCGTGCGCGGCCCGTTCGGCACCGATTGGGGCGTCGACCAGCTGCTGGGCGCCTTCGACGGGGACGGCCCCGACGTGGTGGTGGTGGCCGGGGGGATCGGTCTCGCCCCGTTGCGCCTGGCCGTGGACGAGATGGCGGCGCGCCGTCGCCGGGCGGCGCACCTTCGTCTGGTGGTGGGAGCGCGCTCGCCCGACCAGCTGATGTTCACCGGCGACCTGCAACGCTGGCGCGACAGCGGGGTGTCGGTGACGGTGACCGTCGACCAGGGCACCGGCGGCTGGCGGGGCCCGGTGGGTGTGGTCACCGAGGTGCTTCCCGCCGTGAGCTTCGACCCGGACCGGACGGTGGCAATGGTGTGCGGGCCGGAGGTGATGATGCGCTTCGTGGCCCGAGCCCTCGTCGAGCGGGGTGTGTCGCCCGCCGCCATCAAGCTTTCTCTGGAGCGGAACATGCAGTGCGGGCTCGGTTGGTGCGGCCACTGCCAGCTGGGCGAACTGCTGGTGTGCCGCGACGGCCCGGTGGTGGCCTACGGGGGGCTCGTCGAACAGCTCTTGGCGGTGCGAGAGCGATGAACGGGCAGCGGCCCACCCTGGCGGTGTGGAAGTTCGCCTCGTGCGACGGGTGCCAGCTCAGCCTGCTCGACTGCGAGCACGAGCTGTTGGACCTGGCCGGCGCGGTGCACATCGCCAGCTTCAAGGAGCTGTCCAGCGCCTCGGCCGACGGCCCCTACGACCTGTCGCTGGTCGAAGGTTCGATCACCACGACGGCCGACGCCGAGCGCATCCAGGCGGTGCGCGCTGCTTCACGGCGACTCGTCACCATCGGCGCCTGTGCCACCGCGGGCGGGATCCAGGCGCTGCGCAACTACCGAGATGTCGGCGCCATGGTGAAAGCCGTCTACGCCCATCCGGACTACATCGCCACCTTGGACACCTCGACACCCATCTCGGCGCACGTGAGGGTGGACTTCGAGCTCCACGGGTGCCCGATAGACCGCGGAGAGCTCCTGGAAGTGATCAGCGCCCAGCTGGCCGGCCGCCGTCCACGCATCCCCGGTTACAGCGTGTGCCAGCAGTGCAAGGCGCGGCACACCGTGTGTCTTCTGGTCTCCGGCCGGGCCGAGTGCATGGGGCCGGTCACCCGGGCAGGGTGCGGCGGACTGTGCCCGGCGCTGGGACGGGGATGCTTCGGGTGCTTCGGGCCCATGGACGGCGCGAACACCGCCTCGATGGCCAAGCGCCTCGGCGGCGACGGCATGAGCGAGCTAGACATTGGGAGGCTCTTCCGCACCTTCAATGCCGGCGCACCGGCTTTCCATTCAGAGAGCGTGGCCCATGACCCACAGGTCGGCTGACCACCTTCGCCGCCTCGACGTGGAGGGCCTGGCCCGGGTGGAGGGCGAGGGCTCGCTGCACATCGAGATCAGCGGCGACCAGGTGACAGAGGTGGAGCTCGAGATCTTCGAGCCGCCGCGCCTGTTCGAGGCACTGCTCGCCGGACGCCGCTACGACGAGGCGCCCGACATCACCGCCCGGGTGTGCGGGATCTGCCCGGTCGCCTACCAGATGAGCGCCTGTGCGGCCATGGAGGACGCCTTCGGCACCGTGGTGCCCGAGCACGTGCGCGAGTGGCGCCGGCTGCTGTACTGCGGCGAGTGGATCCAGAGCCACGCCCTGCACATCAACCTCCTCCACGCCCCGGACTTCCTGGGCTACGCCGATGCGGTGGAGATGGCCGAGCACGACCGCTCGCTGCTGGACCGAGCGCTTCGCCTCAAACGCACGGGCAACCTGGTCATGGAGACGCTGGGCGGCCGGAGCATCCATCCTGTGACCGTCCGGGTGGGCGGCTTCTACCGCGCCCCGGACCCCGAGGCCGTGCAGGCCATGGCCGGCCCGCTGCGCCGGGCGCTCGACGACGCGCTCGACACCGTGCAGTGGGTGGCCGGTTTCGAGTTCCCGGATTTCGAGTCCGACTATCTCTTCGTCGCCCTGCGGGACGACGACCGCTACCCGCTCGAGGGTGGCCGGGTGGTGTCCTCCTCCGGGCTCGACACCGACCCCGCCGGGTTCGCCGGCTTGGTCGAGGAGGACCAGGTGCGCCGGTCCACCGCCCTGCAGGCACGGTTGGGCGGGACCGAGACCTACCTCACCGGCCCGCTGGCCCGCTATGCGCTCAACGGCGAGGCGCTACCCGAGCTGAGCCGGCAAGCGGCCGATGGCGCCGGCCTCGGGGCGGTGTGCCGCAATCCGTTCCGCAGCATCGTGGTACGGGCGGTGGAGCTGGTCTTCGCCTGCGAGGAGGCGCTGCGCCTGGTCGAAAGGTACGAACCGCGCGAGCCGGCCGCCGCCGTGGTGACAGCCGGCGCCGGCACCGGCCACGGGGCCACCGAGGCGCCGCGGGGTCTGCTGCTGCACCGCTACGTGATCGCCGCCGACGGATCGATCGCCTCGGCGCGCATCGTGCCGCCCACCTCGCAGAACCAGCTCACCATCGAGGACGACCTGCGCCGGGTGGTGGGCCAGAGCCTCG